>CAUUGW010000076.1:0-7727 GCA_963544785.1 uncultured Lachnospiraceae bacterium
AGCATAGCAGAATAAAATGTTGTAAAAAATATATTTATGTTGTAAAAATAACATACAATTTATAATTTTTATGTATAATACAGGTATATCAATTAAGAGTTGATATACCTGTTTTTTATCTGTACCTATACAACTTAATAAAATTTATTTTAAATTAAATATTTGCTTGCATTTTTTTTAGAACTGTTATATAATGCTAACAGTTAGCGTAGCTTAACTAATATTATAATAAGGAAGATGACAAGATGGGATTTGTGCAAAAAAAAGAATCGGATTGTTCTTTTGAAAATACAAAATCTAACGGTTTTGAAAACGGCACTTATGAAAAATGTCGCTATTGTGTGGCTTATCAATGTGCTCCCGTATTGGCGTGTATAAAGCCGTCAAATTTGTTGATTGTCAAATCGGAAATCTGTCAGAAGCTTAAAGAGGATATTATAGAAGCGAAGGCTAACTATAAGCTTTTATATAAGGCTCAAAATAAGTATATTTATCTGATATACAGGAAGATAGCCGTAGAACGTTTGATAAGTACAGGTGAAAACTTGAATTATCTTAAAAATATGGGCTATGATGGATATATACTTAAAAATGATGTGGATGCGGCAATAGATTACTTGGCTTTAAGGCTTAGGGATTCACTTGAGAAAAAGTGTGTTTTTCCGCATGAGATGGGTATCTTTATGGGCTATCCCATTGAGGACGTTCTCGGATTTATTGAAAACAACGGGAAAAATTATCAGCTGTCGGGTTACTGGAAAGTCTATCAGAACAAGGATGTGGCTGTTAGGATTTTTAAGCAGTATGACTTGGCAAGAAATGTGGCATTAAGTCTCATTTCAAATGGAGGAGCCTTAAGCTCGTTGTATGCGGCGTATGCCGGGTATTACGGGTCAAATTAAAAATGCGGTAATAAGACTTTATGTCTTAGAAATAAATTTTATAAGAAAAAGGAGAATTTAAAAATGAGCAAGATTCATGTTGTATATTGGAGCGGAACAGGAAATACACAGGCTATGGCTGAGGCATTAAGAGACGGTGTAGTGGCGGGAGGAGCGGAATGTGTATTACAGACCGTTTCAGAAGCTAACATTGATGACTTGAAAAATGCGAACAGCTTTGCACTCGGTTGCAGTTCTCAGGGAGCTGAGGTTTTAGAAGAGAGCGAGATGGAGCCGTTTGTTACGGAGCTTGAGGGTTCTGTAAGCGGTAAAAACATCGTGTTATTCGGCTCTTACGGTTGGGGCGACGGCGAGTGGATGAGAAATTGGGTAGATAGAATGAAAGCGGCAGGAGCAAATGTAGTAGGCGGTGAGGGTATCATTGCAAACGAGATGCCTGACGATAACGCAAAGGATGATTTATTTGCTACAGGAAAGCAGCTCGCTTCATTCAAGTAAATTAATGTTCGGGCGATTATCAAGCCGGTTAATGATGACTGCCTGTATTATAAGGGTAAGGCTGATAGCGGTTTTGAAATTGCTTGAATCAACATTTTTTGAAAGGAAGTATTATTTTTATGTCAATGATTGATAAGGAAATTGAGGATTTTACAGTAAAGGCTTATGTGGACGGAAGTTTCAAGGATATAAGCAAGAGTGATGTTTTGGGTAAATGGGCGGTATTCTTTTTTTATCCTGCAGATTTTTCTTTTGTATGTCCTACCGAGCTTGAGGATTTAGCCAACAAGTATGATGAATTCAAGGGTATCGGCTGTGAGATATACAGTATCTCCCGCGACACTCACTTTGTACACAAGGCGTGGTATGATGCGTCAAAGACTATAAGGAAGATTAAGTATCCGATGCTTGCAGATCCTACAGCTGTCCTTACTGAGAGCTTTGATGTTATGGACGCTGAGAGCGGTCTGTCTCAAAGAGGAAGCTTTATTATAAATCCTGAAGGAAAGATAGTAGCTTATGAAGTAATTGCGGGCAATGTGGGCAGAAATGCCGACGAGCTGTTCAGAAGAGTACAGGCGAGCCAGTTTGTTTATGAACACGGGGATCAGGTTTGTCCTGCGAAGTGGCAGCCGGGAGCTGAAACATTAAAACCGAGTCTTGATCTTGTAGGATTACTTTAATATAATAATAAACTAAAATCCGGCTTAAAAAAGACGGGGTCACATAATACAAAACTTTCTATGGTGATTTCCGCTCTTTTTTAAGCTTTTTTTAAAAAATTATTCTTTAACGAAGGAGGATAAAATGCCGGAAAAGATAAATGTCGAAAACTTATATGATTTAATAGTGGTGGGAGGCGGACCTGCCGGACTTGCCGCCGCAATATATATGGCAAGAGCCAGATATAAGGTGTTGGTTTTAGAAAAAAAAGCAGAGGTCAGATCAGAATAACCTCAGAGATTGTGAATTATCCGGGAATTCTTAAAACCGGAGGAAAAGAGATAATGGAGGATTTAAGAATCCAAGCCAATAATTTCGGTGCCGAGATAGTAAACGCCGAGGTAATGGATATGTATCTTGAAAAAGATGTGAAAATTATATATACCACGAAAGGCGAATATAGGAGCTTGGGCGTTATCTTGGCTGTCGGAGCGAACCCCAGAAAGTTAGGTTTTAAGGGAGAAAAGGAATTTCAGGGTCGTGGAGTCGCCTATTGTGCCACCTGTGACGGAGAATTTTTTACAGGAATGGAGGTCTTCGTGGTAGGCGGCGGCTTTGCGGCGGTAGAAGAGGGTATGTTCCTCACAAAATATGCCACTAAGGTACATATGATAGTCAGAGAGCCTGATTTTACCTGTGCCAAGACCATTTCCGATAAGCTGAAAAAATATGACAAGATAGATACCAGATTCAATACAGAGGTGCAGGAGGTGTCAGGTGATCCCGCACTTGAGTCTATAAAGCTTAAGAATAATAAAACGGGAGCCGTTGAAGAGATAAACATAGCTTCCGGCTTCGGAGTATTTGTATTTGCAGGCTATGTTCCCAATACCTCTTGGATTTCCGCCAATGTTAATAGAGATTTACAGGGCTATATTATTACCGATAAACAACAAAAGACAAATATTGACTGCGTATATGCGGCAGGAGATGTTTGTATAAAACAGCTGCGTCAGGTGGTAACGGCGGTTAGTGACGGAGCGGTGGCGGCGACCGCACTTGAAAAAGATCTTGCAAGAAAACACGAAATTATGAAAATTCCACAGTTGAAATTTGAGATAAATAAGGTGGAAGTTGAAGAAAGAAAGACCGTAGCCTCTGAAAGAAATGACGATAACGAAACAGGTTTCTTTACCGGCGATATTAAAGAACAGATAAAGTCGGTTTTAGCAAAGCTTGATAAAAATGTTGTTTTAAAATTAAGACTTGATAACAGAGCCATATCAGGCGAGGTCAGGGGCTTTATGACTGAATTTGCGGCTCTTTCAGACAAACTGAGTTTAAAAATTGAAGAAGCCGATGATAACGGACAGTTGCCGGAAACCGAAGTTTCACTTGAGGATAAGGATTTTGGAATCAAGTTCCATGCGGTGCCGTCAGGACATGAGATCAACTCATTCATTCTTGCCATATATAACATCGGAGGGGCAGGAAAAGCTGTCAGTGAAGACACCATTTCAAAGATTAACTCAATAAATAAAAAGACGAACATAAAGGTATTGGCATCGTTATCATGTACAATGTGTCCCGAGGTGGTAATGGGAACACAGAGAATAGCATCATTAAATGATAATGTAGACGCTGAAATGTATGATCTTATGCACTTCCCTAAGCTTAAGGAAAAGTACAAGGTTATGAGTGTTCCGTGTATGATAATCAATGATAAAGAGGTACATTTCGGAAAGAAAAATATTGATGAAATAGCAGATTTATTAATTAAATAAAGGCTTTGTTTTATAGGAATTTTAAGGGGGTGTATATTATATGCCCCCTATTTATGTACACTAAAAGTGTGATACAATAAATTTGTATTTTTTGTATTCAAGGAGGATTAAATGGTCAGAGAAATCACTGAATATGAATTAAATGAATTGCTGAAATTGTATTTGCATTTACATGAAAAATCGGTGCCTGAAATTACATCACATTTAAAAGACGTATGGTGCGGCATTATTCAGGATTCAAATCATCATATTATTGTTAATGAAATAGACGGGATAATTGTATCATCCTGTGTATGCATTATTATCCCGAATTTAACAAGGAATGTAAGACCGTACGCATTTATAGAAAATGTTGTTACTCATATAGATTATCGCAGGAAAGGATATGCGACGGAATGTCTGAATTATGCTGAGATAATAGCAAAAAAAGTCGATTGTTATAAGATGATGTTGCTGACAGGCTCAAATGATGAGAGAACATTGAACTTTTATAAAAATGCGGGATATAATTGTAACGATAAAACAGCATTTGTCCGCCGTATGGATTGATTTTATGCTTTTTAGACTTGACAATTCGGTTCATTTTACATTATCATATTAATTAACAATGTTTTATAATATTTAATTCAAATAACGGTTTTATAAATCAAAGACAGGTGTATAGATTATTATATTATGGAGGAATATCAATGAGGGAAAGAGAGTCAAGAGAAAATTATTTGGAAACCATATATATCCTTAATGAAAAAAAAGGCAATGTACATTCGGTTGATGTGGCAAGAGAACTCGGATATAGCAAGCCCAGCATCAGCAGAGCGGTATCATTGCTGAAAAAGGAGGGTAAATTGGAAGTGGCTTCAGACGGTACTCTTATCCTCACGGAATCAGGTCTTGCAGAAGCGGAGGCAATTTACGAAAAGCACAAGGTTCTAACTGAATTTCTGATGGTAACTGCCAAGGTGAATTCGGCTGTTGCGGAAGAAACCGCCTGTCGTATGGAGCATATATTATCGGAAGAAGTATATAAAGGAATTAAAAAGTTTTTAAAGAAATAAATCATATATAAATCTATTAAAATCTATTAAAAAATAAAATCGTTTTTAAAATTAAAACGACCGAACGTTAAGGAATTCGTTCGGTCAAGCTTTGAAAAGGAGTGCGTAAGCAAAAGTGTGCGTGCTACACAATCGCATTACACCAAATTTATACATCCAAGAGATGTTTGTTTAAGTGTTGTACCACATCTGATTGTCATTTTACTGGTTAGTCACGACTAACTTGATGTTGTAAGTATATATCATTTGTTTCAAAAAGTCAATACTTTTTTTAAAAAAATTTTTTAAAAATTTTTAATAATAAATCAAATAATATGAATCAAGTGTTTTCTATATAAGGATAAAGTCTTTTTTGCATAAGTAAAGCTCTGTTAACTCAAATTTTCATTTTTTATCATATATTAAACCGAAAAACACCAAAAAAATATTGAAATTGTAAAAAACCGGTGGTATACTTTAACAAAGTTTTAAATGATTAATATTTTATCTTAACTTAAGGAGGAGATATTTTGGATAATACTTATGGATTGGAAAAACTTGGAATTATTAACGTTAATGAGGTTTATAGAAATTTAAAGCCGGCTGAATTGGTGGAAGCGGCTCTATTTAGAGATGAGGGGATTCTTAGTAAAACAGGAGCTTTATTAGTAAAAACCGGAAAATATACGGGCAGATCTCCCAAAGATAAATTTATAGTGGATACGCCTGCGGTTCATAATGATATCAATTGGGGAAAGGTAAATGTTCCCATATCTCAGGAAAAATTTAATTTAATAAAATCTAAAATGCAGGCTTTTATGCAGGATAGAGATATTTTTATAGTAGACGGCTTTGCGGGAGCTGACCTTAAATGTCGCAAAAAGTTCAGAATAGTATGCGAGATGGCAAGTCAGGCTCTATTTATCACACAGCTGCTTATAAGACCTACCGAAGAAGAACTGAAGTCTTATGGGGATGCGGACTTTACAATAATTGCCGCACCCGGCTTTAAATGTATTCCCGAGCTTGACGGTACGAATTCCGAAGCTGCCATAATTATAGATTATGAGCAAAGGCTTGTTTTAATTGCAGGCTCTCAGTATAGCGGAGAGATTAAAAAGAGTGTATTTTCCGTAATGAACTACCTTATGCCGAAAGAAAATGTGCTTCCTATGCACTGTTCAGCCAATATGGATCCGGTTTCAAAAGAAACGGCAATATTTTTCGGATTATCAGGAACCGGAAAGACCACATTATCGGCAGATCCGGGCAGAAAGCTGATAGGTGATGATGAGCACGGTTGGACGGACACCGGAGTGTTTAATTTCGAGGGCGGCTGCTATGCTAAATGTATAAACCTTGATCCTGAAAATGAGCCTGATATTTACAATGCGATTAAGTTCGGCTCTTTGGTGGAAAATGTAGTTATGGACGAGCAGACAAGGGAGTTTGACTTCTTTGACGACAGCATCACTGAAAACACGAGAGTGGGCTATCCTGTGGATTATATAAAAAATTGTGCAATACCGGGAGTTGGCGGAATTCCCAAAGTGGTTATCTTTTTAACCGCCGATGCCTTCGGAGTATTACCTCCTATAAGCAGGCTTGATGAAAATGCCGCTATGTATCATTTTATCACCGGCTTTACTTCAAAGCTTGCCGGCACCGAAAGAGGAGTGACGGAACCGCAACCCACGTTTTCAACCCTGTTCGGAGAGCCGTTTATGCCGTTAAGACCGTCAATATATGCCAATATGCTCGGAGAGAGAATCAGAAAGTACGGCACAAAGGTTTATCTTGTAAATACGGGCTGGAGCGGAGGTCCTGCATCAGGGAGCGGTAAATTGGGCAGCAGAATGAAATTAAAATACACAAGGGCTATGATTACGGCGGCACTCAATGCAGATATAGAGAAAGCTGAATACAGGCACGATGATATATTTAATGTAGATGTACCGCAGTCCTGTCCTGATGTACCGTCTGAGATTATGAATCCCAAGAATACTTGGGAGGATAAATCCGCTTATGATGAAATGGCTAAAAAATTGGCTAAAATGTTCTATGATAATTTCTCTACAAATTATCCGGAGGTTGAAAGCAATATAGCAAATGCCGGACCTAAGATATGAATACTGAAATAGAGAGAAGGTTTTTATTGAATAAAGACTCTTTAAAATCTCTTAATATGGATTTTAAAGAGTTGAAAAGTTATGAGATTATTCAGGGCTATTTAAATGTAGATCCCGCTATCAGAGTCAGAAAGAAAAATGATAAATATTATTTTTGCATAAAAAGCGGTATGGACAATAAAGAAAACGACATCTTTAAAAGGGCGGAATACGAAATAGAGATAAGCCTTGATGTATTTAATTCTTTATTAAAAAAATGTGACGGTATTATATTGGAAAAATCAAGATATATTTTGCCTTATAAATGCGGCAATGATTATTATAATATAGAGATTGATGTTTTCCATAAAGATTATGACGGACTTATAATAGCGGAGATAGAATTTCCAAGCATTGATGCCGCAAGAAGCTTCATACCTCCCGATTTTTTATATAAGGAGATAACGGGAATTAAAAGATACTCAAATGCAGATTTATCTGTTGACAAAAATAAGATTCTATAATAGTTAATTCAATTTTTTCGTATTTTAAACGGCTTTCAATACTTTTTACAGGAGGTTTATAATGAATATAAATAATTTCGGTATAAGTACAGGTAGAAAAAACAAATCACATTGGTTTACATCACGTGGAAATGAGACTTTCCGAAAAATAGCGGAAGGGGATTTTTCAATAAGTGAAAACAGTACGAATCTTGTTTCCAATACCTCCCAAACT
>CAUUGW010000077.1:0-7533 GCA_963544785.1 uncultured Lachnospiraceae bacterium
TTCCATAATCAAACCGTTCTTTAAACTTCCTATAATTTTACCACGAATAATCCTACCCGTCAAATCAATATTTTCATTTATACATCTTATATAAGTTGGAACATATCTTTTGGAGTACCCCTTATAGTATGAGATACCGTCAAACACAACCTTTTCCTCAAGTAAAACCTCTTCAATATCTCCCACTTGATTCCTTATATATTCCTTCCTTAATTTATCGGTCTCTTCCGCCAAAATATCGGCTCTTCGTTTCTTCTCGGCATTAGGCAGCTGTCCCGTCATACTTGCCGCCCTTGTACCTGTTCTTATTGAAAACGGGAATATATGAGCCTCATAAAATCTTACCTTTTTTATAAATTTCAGGGTTTCATCAAATTCACTTAGGGTTTCACCCGGAAAGCCCGCTATAATATCAGTTGTTAGAGAGACCTTTTTATAATATTTTTTTAAAAGCTCACATTTATCAAGAAATTCACCCGATGTATATTTTCTGTTCATTCTCTTTAATACGGTGTCACTCCCGCTTTGCAAAGATAAATGAAAATGCGGCAAAAGCTTTTCGTTATATTTTAAAGCCTCCAAAAACTCCTTTGTAATTATACCCTGTTCCAATGAGCCTAATCTTATTCGTTTAACTCCATCAATTTTGGCAATTTCATTAATTATCTCGGACAGAGCCTTATCGGAATTTCCGGTATCTTTCCCATAAGATGAGAGATGTATTCCGGTCAATACAAGCTCGGTGAACCCTTGATTAACCATATGCCTTGCATCTTTTAAAACCTCTTCTTTCGGAACACTGTACAAATTGTTCCTTGCAAACGGAATCAGGCAATAACTGCAATATCTGTCGCAACCGTCCTGAATTTTAAGAAATGCTCTTGAGTGACTGTTCTCGTCCTGAAAATAGTCCTCCTGTTCTGAATTTAAATCATCATATAACGGCTCTGTTTTTCTGTTTTCAAGTTCACTTTTAAGTATTTCAACTATATTTTCCTTTTCTTTGTTGTCTATCAGTATATCTATGTTCAGGCTTTCTTTAAGCTTATCACTTGCAATTTTTGCATAACAGCCGGCAGCCACCACAATGGAGTCTTTGTTGTTTACTCTGGCTCTGTTAAGCATCTGCCTTGATTTCTTATCTGCAATATTGGTAACGGTGCAGGTGTTTACAATGTAAATATCCGCTTCCGACTCAAAATTCACCATAACAAATCCTGCCTGTATCAATGCCTCCTGCATTTTTACCGCCTCATAATAATTTACCTTGCAACCGAGATTATGTATAGCAACGGTATAACTCATCTGTATTCTCCTAAAATTTAATGATTTTTATTGACTTTTAATATGTTTCACTGTAATATATACTCGACAATTAAAAGTCACAATGTTATTATAAATTATTTGGGAGGTCTTTTCAATGAAAACAGTACAAGTTTCGTTAAATACAATCGACAAAGTGAAGTCTTTCGTTAACAATATATCTAAATTCGATAACGATTTTGACCTTGTGTCGGGCAGATATGTAATAGATGCAAAATCTATAATGGGTATATTTTCGCTTGATTTGGCAAAACCTATCGACTTAAATATACATGCTTCAGATAATCTTGATGAAATATTGGAAGCATTGAGTCCCTATATAGTCTAAGCAGGTATATATAAATATTATACAATCTGCGGCATCTTAAGATTATTTGCGTGTGATGCAACGTTTGAAAGGACTTTCAATGAACACCGGACTTACTATTTCTAAGGAAGAAAATATAAGCTTTTATAAAAAAACATTCGCCCTTGTTATGCCTATGGCTCTTCAAAATCTCATAAATGTAGGAGTTACCGCAGCGGATACGGTGATGCTGGGATACATAGATGAAACGGCAATTTCAGCTGTTTCTTTAGCAAATCAGCTGCTGTTTATACTGGTCTTAATCGTATTCGGGATAACGTCCGGAGCAAGTATCCTCAATTCACAGTATTGGGGCAAACAAAACATTAAAGCTATAGAAAATGTTCTTGCCATCTCTCTTGATTTTTCACTTATCATATCATCAATATTTACTATAGGAGCACTATTCATTCCTGAAACCCTGATGAAAATTTACAGCCATGACCCGCGGGTTATCTCCTTAGGCTCCACATATATGAGAATAGTCTGCCTTACATATATAATTTCAACTATAACGACCATTTATTTCAACACGCTTCGCAGCATGGAAAGAGTGGTTATATCTACGGTTGTTTACGGGATTTCTCTTTTAATAAATGTGTCTATAAACGCTGTCTTAATGTTCGGATTGTTTAACTTCCCCAAGTTGGGTGTGGTAGGAGCGGCTATAGGTACAATATGCGCCAGAGTATTTGAATTTGCGGTGGTACTTTATTTATCCAATAAGAAAAACAGCTATCTAAGAATAGTTCCGAAATATTTACTTCATATAGATAAGCTGTTGTTAAAGGATTTTATTAAATACAGCACTCCGGTAATTATAAATGAAATGTTTTGGGGAGTGGCCATTTCTACCAATTCCGCCATAATCGGGCAGTTAAGCACCTCCGCCGCTGCGGCTAACGCCATAGCTATGGTAATAAAACAGTTGGCTCAGGTAATATCTCTCGGCGTAGCTATGGCTACAGCCGTTATGCTTGGAAAAATGATAGGCGAGGGAGAAAAACAAAGGGTAAAAATCTATGCCGGAAAATTTTTAAGACTGTCCTTTGTTTTATCCGCAATAAGCGGTACTTTGATATTTCTGTTAAGAGACCTGCCTGCAATGTATATGAAGCTGAGTGTCGAGGGAGGTATGTACCTGTCCCATATGCTGATAGTTTTAGCTCTTATCTTCATATGTCAGGCAATGACCACCACCATGATTGTCGGGGTGTTCAGAGCGGGTGGCGACAGTAAAATAGGACTTATAATTGATGTTGTTTCGATGTGGTGCTTTTCAATTCCGGCCGGACTTATAGCCGGCTTTGTTCTTAAATTGGACGTGAGGATAGTCTATACCCTGCTGCTTTTTGACGAGGTGATTAAGATTCCTATGTGTGTAGTCAGATATAGGAGCAATAAATGGATACAGGATGTTACAAGACAGATAATATGATAAACTCAAACTTCGCATTTAAATAAGTGCCTATACATTGAGGAGAAATATATATGGCAAAATACAGGTATATTGATTTGGCAAGAACGATTGCTATGTTTGGAGTTATTCTTTTTCACATTTTGGTATGTTTTTCAAGAAATCCGTATTGGTTTATATATGCGGATTATGAAAATGATGTAGCAACATATCTTTGTAATATTTTAAATTTCACGCTTGTTCCGACATTTGTATTCTGCTCCGGATTCCTTTTTCAAAGCTCCATGCAGAATAAGAAAATCAGTACATCCGTTGCTATTTTTAAACGTGGAAAAAAACTTTTATTGCCGTTCTTTATTTATGGATTATTATGGTTAGTGCCGATATATACGCTTTTAGATATTCCCGTAAACGGACGACCGAAAGGTACCTCGCTTATAGATGGATATAAATCCATGCTGATTGGGCAGTTTTGTGATTTAACCTGGTTTTTGCTGATGCTGTTTTGGGTTACCATAATATGGATATTGCTGAGAGCTCTTTTGAAAAAGGAACGATTTATAATCGGCATTATTGTTGCTGTCGGTCTTTATTTTGCCTCTCATTATTTGTTGGCGAATGTAAACTATTACAAAATAAATCAGATTGATATTTATATTATAATATTCTTTGCAGGTGCTTCATTCTTTTGGGTTGCTGATAAGATAAATACACTTCCTGTTTCTGTTCTTATGTTGATTTCAGTTGTAGGAACAGCGGTTTGTTCAATATTTGCATCATATACGGCAGTAGATTATCGGCTGTACTTTGTTATGGCGATAGTGATGCCTTTTTTTATGGTAATATTGTCAATGGGGCTTTGCAAATTAAGGTTGCATTCACATATTGAAAATACAGGAATATATAAATGGCTGTTAAAGCATAACATGGATATTTATCTCATGCAGGCGCCGGGGATTTATCTAAGCTTTTGGATGTGTTACTCGCTTGTCGGACAGAATTTTGCTTTGTGTACAATAGTCAGCTATATTTTTGCTATAGTAATTGATTTTGTTTTGGTTATCATATTGACTTATATAATTCAAACTTCACACTTAAATAAGTGCAAAGCTTGAGCAATAAATTATAAAATCGGCGGTTCAGGTTTATAATAACCTTAACCGCCGGTTTTTTATTCACATATTTATCAACTCATTCAGTATGGCATTTGCCACATCAATCTTTGACATAAGCTCAAGCTGTAATTGCTTATCCCTTGTAATTATGGTTACCTTATTGGTATCGTGAGCAAATCCTGCACCCTTTTCTAAAAGATTGTTCGCAACTATCATATCCAAATTTTTGGAGTTCAGCTTCTTTTTGGAATTTTCCAATAAATTCTCGGTTTCCATAGAAAATCCGCATAACAGCTGACCTTTAACTTTATTCTCGCCCAAATGTTTCAATATATCACGGGTTCTTTCAAGCTTCATTTCAAAATTGTCATCCGACTTTTTGATTTTATGAGAGCTTGTGTCGGCGGGTCTGTAATCCGCTACGGCAGCAGCCTTAATAATAATATCGTATGCAGCGGAATTTTCGGTTACTTCATTAAACATATCCTCCGCGGTGTCAATATATACCGTTTTTACAAAGGGTATCTCGGGTAACGCCCTCGTTCCGCTTACTAATGTAACATTTGCCCCTCTGTTTACCGCAGCCTTGGCGATGGCATACCCCATCTTTCCGGTGGAATGATTGGAAATATATCTGACCGGATCTATTTTTTCTTTGGTAGGACCTGCCGTTACAAGTATATTTTTGTTTATAAGATCTTTATCAGTTACAGCCTTTTCTATATAAGAGTATAAAACTTCGGGCTCCGGCATCTTTCCTATTCCGATGTCTTTACATGCAAGCAGACCCGTAGCCGGAGTGATTACCTCTATACCGTATTTCTTAAGCGTATCAATATTATTTTCGGTTATAGGATTATTGTACATCTGCGTATTCATCGACGGAGCCACTATCTTTGTACAGGTACTTGCCAAAAAAGTTGTGGTCAACATATCATCTGCGATACCGTGTGCTATCTTTGCTATAATATTGGCAGTGGCAGGAGCTATTAGAAATACATCAGCTTTTTTAGCAAGAGATATATGCTCCACCTCAAAATTAAAGCCTCTGTCAAAGGTATCCACTATACATTTATTGGAAGTTAATGTTTCAAATGTGGTCGGAGTGATAAATTCAGTTGCATTTTCCGTCATCAACACATGTGTATCAAATCCCGCCTTTGAAAGCATACTGCATAATGAGGCGATCTTATATGCGGCTATTCCTCCACATACTCCTATAATCGCCGTTTTTTTGTTTGACATAAAATTTCCTTAACCTTTCAGAAAATTAAAATCAATATAAATCTATTCAAGTAAAGATGCCTTTATCAGGTCTTTTGTAAATTCAGATTCAGGGTTTAAAAAAATCTTTTTTGTATCTCCCATTTCTATTATTTCGCCTTTATTCATAACCATTACTCTGTCACATATCTGATAAATAACGTTTATGTCATGAGAGATAAATAAATATGTCAGATTGTGTTTCTCTTTAAGTCTCTTAAGCAATTTAAGTATCTTTTGTTGTATAGTAACATCAAGGGATGAGGTAGCCTCATCCAACACTATGAATTTGTTTCCTCCTATTAAGGCTATACCTAAGCAAACCCTCTGCCTTTGTCCTCCTGACAGCTCCATAGGATACCTGTCATAATAGCTTTTATCCAAACCTATATCCGATAACATCTGCTCCGCTTTTTCTCTCATATCCGTCTTTGACATCTTATTTTGGCATCTTAAGGGTTCTTCCAACAACCAACCTATCTTTTTTACCTTATTTAATGCAGATAACGAATCCTGAAAAACCATCATCGGATTTTTGTATTTTAATATAATATCTCCCTTGTATGATACATCTATACCCAGTATCGCCTTGGCAAGCGTAGTTTTCCCGCAGCCGCTTGCCCCAAGTAATCCTATAATTTCTCCGTCCAATATATCAAAGTTCAGATTATTTAAAACGATACTTTTTTTATAATAAACACTTAAATTCCTGATATTTACAGCATTTATCGCATTACTCATTTTTTATCCTCATTATATTTTACTTATTCCAAATTTTTAATGAAGAAATAAGTTTTCTTGTATATTCTTCTTTCGGATTGTCAAATAATTCTATTGTATTGCCTGATTCCACTATCTTGGATCTCTGCATTACAATAACCCTGTCACAAAGTTTTTTTATAACCAATAAATTATGGGAAATGAATATAATTCCTACCCCCATCTCATGGTTTATTTTTTTTAATAAATCAAGTATTTTTGCCTGAACTGATACGTCAAGCGCCGTGGTGGGCTCATCCGCTATCAAAAGCTTCGGAGAATGTATTATAGCCGCCGCTATCATCACTCTTTGTCTCATTCCTCCCGAGAGCTGATGCGGATACATAGAGTAAACCTTTTCAGCGTTTAATATCTCCACCAATCGTAGCATATTAATTGCCTTTTCTTTCCTTGACTTGGCGGAAAGATCCGTATGTAATAATAAATTTTCTTCTATTTGTCTGCCTATTTTATATACGGGATTTAAAGATGTCAGAGGCTCCTGAAAAATCATTCCCATCTTGCTTCCGCAGAGTTTTCTTTTGTCTACTTCTTTCAGCTTCAAAATATCATTGTTAAAAAATTGAATACTGCCTGCGGTAACTTTAGCATCTCTTGGTAAAATTCCGTCTATTGCACTTGCCGTCATTGTCTTACCGGAGCCGGATTCTCCCACTATTCCAAATATTTCTCCCTCATTCATAGACATAGAAAAATTATCTACTACCGTAGTATTTGTTCCGTTATTATTAAATTTAATTGTTAAATTGCTTACTTTCAGCATTTCGTTTGCCACGAGCTATACCCTCACTTATCATACTGAAGCCCAAGATCAACAGCACAATAAAACCTCCTGTAAACAGGCTGTACCACGGTGCCGTAGCTATATAGCCTTGTGACTCGGACAACATTTTTCCCAAAGATGCCTCATCAGGTCGAACTCCCACTCCTATAAAGCTAAGTGCCGCCTCCGCTAAAATAGCATTGTTAAACCCTATCGCAATCGTAGATATAATAACCGGCAGGGCATTTGGCAATATGTGCACAAATATTATTCTTAAATCGGACGCCTTCATAAGGCGAGCCAAACTGACAAAATCCTTGTTTTTGAGCTTTATTACCTCTCCTCGTATCATTCTTGTATACCCCGGTATAAAGATAATGCCGAGCGTAATAATCAGCTTTTCTTTTCCGACTCCGAATACACTTACAAATATTAAAGCCAACAACACTCCGGGAAATGCCAATACGGCATCATTAATCCTCATAATTATTTCATCTACAATACCGCCGTAATAACCTGTAAAAGC
>CAUUGW010000078.1:0-7429 GCA_963544785.1 uncultured Lachnospiraceae bacterium
GCCGAATTTCTCAGCTATACCGTAAAAGTCCGCTTTTTTAGATGAAATAAGCCACCTTGTCTTTTTAAATTCCATTTTTTTCATTCCTTGCAGCCTGTATCATCAATGCACATTCCACCCTTTTTCTCTCTAATATACAGGACATCTCATGACAGCCGTAAATATTTCCCGTAGAACTGAATGCATTTGATGCACAACCTCCGCTGCAATAAAATTTAGCGAAACAATTCCTGCAATCATCTTTTGTATAAACATTTACAGCATAAAAATCCTTTATTTTATCTCTATGTAAAATACCGTCATAAACATTTCCAATCAGATACTCACTGTTACCCACAAACTGATGACAGGGATATAGCTCTCCTGTGGGTGTAACGGCAAGATACTCCGTTCCCGATCCGCAGCCCGACAGTCTTTTTGACAAACAGGGACCTCCTGCCAAATCAAGCATAAAGTGGAAGAACAATAAATTCTTATCATCATTTTCGGCTAAATAACGTGCCAATTTATCATATTCATCAAAAATTATATCAATATGCTCTTTAGTTAAAGAAAAATCCTCACCTCCGAAACTGACCGCCGGCTCTATAGAAATTCTATCAAAACCTTCATTTTTCATACTGATAAAATCATTGAAAAAATCCAAATTATTTGCCGTAAATGTCCCTCTCACATAATAATCTTTACTGTTTCTGCTTTTTATAAATTCCTTGTATCTGTTAATTATATAATCATAGCTTCCCTTTCCATTCCTAAAAGGTCGCATAGCATCGTGTATCTCTCTTCTGCCGTCAATACTCAGCACCACATTTGACATCTCTTTATTTAAAAAATCATACATATTTTCATTCAATAAAACACCGTTCGTGGTAATGGTAAATCTGAACCTTTTATTATACCTGCTTTCAAGAGATCTTGCATAATTAACCAAGTCTTTTACAACCTCAAAATTCAGCAAAGGCTCGCCCCCGAAAAAATCAATCTCCAGGTTTTTTCTTCCGTCGGACTGTTCTATCAAAAAATCAACAGCTTTTTTACCTACTTCAAGGCTCATAAGCTCCCTTTTATGCCCTCTGTACTCTCCCTCATCGGCAAAGCAATATTTACAAGCCAAATTACAGTCGTGGGCAATGTGCAGACAGAGTGCTTTGACGACCTTTTGACTGCTGTTATCTTTAAGTGCATATTCCTTGCAATAATCCTCTGAAAAGAGCTGTTTACTTTCTAACAATCCTTGTATCTCCCGGTAAACAGCTCTTATTTCTTCTTTCTCATATATATTTTTATATTTTTTTAAAATATCGTCTATATCCAAGTCCTCATTCATAGCGGCTATGATGTCATAAGCCATATCATCAACCACATGCACTGCTCCGCTGTTTACATCAAGAACTACATTATATCCGTTGTTTTTAAATTGATGTACCACCTTTTTACTCTCTTTCCATATAATCTAATAGGAGATGTATCCTTAAAATTAGGAAACATCTCCGGAAAATTTTATAAAGCTTTATTTTATTAATTGTTTTTCTCGTTCTCGCAGCTCTGATTTCCTACAGTACAAGATGTCTTGCAGGCAGACTGACAAGATGTTGTACACTCTCTACATCCACCATTTTTAACAGTATCGGCAAAGGTCTTCTTTGAAATAGTCTTAATATGCTCCATAAAAGCCTCCTTATAAGAATTTAATTGAATTAATGATATCACAACATCATATATTTGTAAAGTACAGTATTTTATTTACTCCTCTTTATTTTCATCATCAGAACAAACATCATCTTGCTTAGAACTACAGGAAGTGCAGGAGGTGCAGGAGTTACAGGAATCACAGGAAGAACCCTGTTCGCCGTGACAGGTATGGATATCCTTACCGGACAACAAAACAGCTGTGATGACTGATAATCCCGTTAAAAATAAAATCAAAACTATATATTTTATCATAATAATTCCTTTCATTAAATCTACTAAAATCAATTCTGTTTTTGACTAATTTACAGCTTGGATTAAAAGCCTTGACTTAAGTATAAACAAAAATATAATAAAGTCAAATTTTTTATTTAATACAATTTTGATAGTTAGCTATACTTGCCTATACTGAAAGCAAGCTTTCTTATAGGCAAGTTCAGCTAACCATCTTAGTGATTGGCTTATGTTGCCTATACGATAAGTAAACTTTCATATAGGCAACGAAAGCGAATTATCTTATAAATTTTTAAATTTCAAAATCAGATTTATATTTTACAAATTCTTTACAATTTAACGTTAAAATTCAAGTATTTATGATTGATTTTTTAATTCCTTAATGTTATTATTTCATTTGTGTATAAAATAAAAATAGGAGTATAAATATGTCAAAATTCGATACGTTTAACAAAATAAAAATTATGGTTAAAAGGGCTGCTATAGGCATTTTAACTTCCGCAATAATAATTACCGGCATTACAGGTACGGTAAATGCGGCGTCATTCCCCAGTCAATATGATAATAAAATGCCTGTTGCATTGGGTATAGATGTATCAAAATATAATAATAAAAGCGGAAAAACAATTGATTGGCAGGCAATAAAAGATTTCGGAATCAGCTTTGTAATTATTAAAATAAGCAAAAGAGATCCCGATACCGGAATTTCAGAATTGGTAGATGAACGTTTTGAGGATTTCTATAACGGAGCGGGAGCTGTCGGCTTGAAAAGAGGTGTCTATGTGTTCAGCTATGCTAAAAATAGAGATGATGCGGTACAAGAGGCTCAGGCTGCAGTTGATACATTAAGCGGTCGCCCTTTGGAAATGCCTGTCACATATGATTTTGAAAGTAATGTCAATATGAAAAAACTGGTAAAAAAGGGTAGAGAAGCCACATCGGAGGCTTTAAACGCCTTCTGTGATGTAATAGAAGAAAACGGATACGGTTCTATGATTTATACCGGTTCATATATCCTTGATCATTATGTAGACTATGATGCCATATCTAACAGAAAGCTTTGGATAGCAAGATACCCGAATCTTGGAAAAACGGCTACCTATGGCAGATTTGCAACCTACACTCCTACCGATTATCCCTATTATATGTGGCAGCTCAGCAGTACTGCATATGTCCCGAGTATATCATACAAAACCACCTCAAAGGGAAAAACCACTCATCACTGTGATGTAAACTTTATCTATGATCCGGCATTTACAGATCCGAATTTTAACTCAGTGCTTGAAAAGGTGGTCAGAACCGGACGAAAAGACGGTGATAATTCTTCTTACGATGAGGACGATTTTGACGGCCTTGACGAATACGATAATAACAACAATACCGGTACACCGTCTGAAAATAACGAACTGATTGAGCCTACCTCTATTCTGTTCACGGAAAATGCAATTACGATAGATGCAAATACCACTCCGACCAAGAAAATGGATATCAGCGTTTCACCGGTTAATGCAAACAGAAAGAACATACAGTTCTTTTCATCGGATACGAGTATAGCCACGGTTACAAATGACGGAACCGTTACACCGGTTAAAACAGGCAGTGTGGTAATCACGGCAAGCACGGGAACTGTCAGCACATCAACTTTTGTAAATATTACAAAGGAAGAAATAAAAGTAGATAAAATAGACTTAAATGTTTCTGAGATGATGCTGTTTAAAGGTGAAACAGCCAAACTTGAAGCAGTTGTTACTCCTGAAAATAAAAATGTAAAAATAAAATACTATGTCGATGACAAAAAAATCGCTTCCGTTTCGCAAGACGGTACAGTCAAAGCAAAATCTGCGGGAGAAACTATAATCACCGCACAGGCGGATGATAAAATAGTGGAATGTGATCTTATTGTTGAAGATAATGCTTCAGATAAAAAAGATGAAAATAAAGACAAAAAAACAAAAAAATCTGAAAAAAAAGATAAGTCACAAAAAAAAGAAAAAAACAATAAGGATAAGGACGACAAAAAAGACAACAAGGAAAATAAAGAAAATGAAGAAAACCCTGAAGATAAAGCAGATGAAAAAGACAATGTAAAAAAAGAAAATGACAAACCCAAAAAGTCCAAACCTCTTGATATAAAAGAAAGCTCAATAAAATTGGGAAAGGGTGATACATATCAATTTAATTTTACCGTTCCAAAGAATACGGATATAAATGATATTGTTTGGAACAGCTCCGACATCAGTATAATAAGCGGACACAACAACGGTAAAATGAAAGCTTTAGCTACAGGTACGGCTGTTCTTACACTCACATCTAAGAGCAATCCCGAACTTAAAGATACGGTAAAGGTTACCGTACTTAACCAACCGGACAGTCTTTCCGCCAATGTTAAAACCAAGAAGCTTAAGATTGGGCAAAGCTTTAAAATAAAGCCGAAATTTGCAAAAAATACCTACTCAACCGTAAAGTATAAGACATCTGATAAGAAGATAGTAAAGGTATCACAAAAGGGAAATATCAAAGCCGTAAAAAAAGGACAGGCGGTGATTACACTGACTACAACTAATAATGTAAAAACCACGATAAAAGTTATAGTAAAATAAAAAACAATCTAATAGAAATAATTTCAATTTAAAAGGTTCTTCTATGATAAAAAAAATATCATTAGAAGAACCTTTATTACGTACAAAAATTGTCTACAGATTGAAGATCGGAATAATGAACCCCTGAACAATGTATATCCGATTTTCAAAAATTAACTTACAAAATTTATAGAATTAACAAAAATTAAAGCAAGCACTTGATTTATTTTGTATATTCTGATAGACTTATCATATGAATTATGGTGAATGTTTGGAAACGGAGGTTATGTATTGAACAAAGAAAAGAAAGCCGAAAAGAGAAAGGAAATAATCGGTGTCTGCTTGGACTGCTTTATTGAAAAGGGGCTTACAGTCGTCACGACAAAAGACCTCTGTACATCGGCAAATCTTCAAAACGGAGGCATCTATTATTACTTTTCCACCAAAGAAGAAATCATTCTTGCCTGTGCCGAAGAAGCTATCAGCCGAATTGAAAAAAGTGCATTAAGCATCATACTTGAAGACATCAGCGATATCGAAAGTATGATGAATCATTTAGGTATGCTGGCGGATAAAATGTCATCAACTATGCGATTTCTTGTGAGTGTCTGTGTATCTAAAGAATACGGAGAAAGGGTAAAGCCCTCTCTTGTTCGACTTGCACAAAGATATCCGAATTACACAGACAGGATTGCGAAAATTATCGGCTGTTCAAACGAAGAGGTTGAGCCGTTCGTTCACCTGTCGATTCTTGCGATCAATAATTATATGATATTTGCCGAAAGGGCATTGTTTGATCCGCAGATTAAGGCAGCCAAAAAAGGACTGTTAAGAATCGCTGCAAAAAATAAAGAAAGGGGGAATTGCAATAAACATCTCACAGAAATATGAAATTTCGGTAAGATAATTAGCTTAAGTTTGCCTATATGAAAGCTTGCTTTCAATATAGGCAACGAAAGCGAATTATCAAGATAGTTAGCTATAATTTGCCTATATGAAAGTAAACTTTCAATATAGGTAAATTCAGCCAACTATCAAGGTATTTACGCATAGTCAATCACCATTATATAGAAAGGAATTTTTATAGAATGAAAATAATGAAACAGATAGCTATAATATTTTCTATTTGTATTATAGCGGAAGCCATAGGATATTTTTTGCCTTTCAAGTTTCCAAGCAGTCTGATAAGCCTGATAATTGTGGCTGCTTTGTTGCTTTTAGGAGTTCTTAAAGAAAATGACATAAAAGAAACTTCCGATTTTTTAGTAAGCGTGATGGCGGCTCTTTTTGTACCTATGGGCGTAGGAGCGGTAGGGGAGCTGATGGCGATTAAGGAAAAGGGTCTTATAATATTTCTTATAATGCTTTCACCGGTAGTCACCACATTTCTTGCCAGCTATTTTGCAACGGATTTTGCTATGAAATTTCAAAATAAATTAAAGAAAAAAAAGAGGACAAATAATGATAAAGATATTTGATAATATGGTGTTCGGGATAGCTCTGTCCACCCTCACCTATTCGTTCGGAGTATTTTTAAATAAAAAATCAAAAAATGTGCTGGTCAATCCTATGGTTATATCTGTAATTTTATGTCTGTTGTTCCTTAATATTTTTCATATTGATATGGAAATTTACTTAAAAGGCGCAAATTTTATGGGTTCTCTTATTTTGCCGGCAACGGCTGCTGTCGGGCTTTCCACTTATAGAAAGCTTAAAATCTTAAAGGAATATGCTTTTCCCATAGTGTTCGGTTCTCTGGTATCCTGTATCGCCTCTATTTTGGCGGTATATACTTTATGCAAAGTATTTAAGATTGATGAGGCTGTTGCAGCTTCTTTAGTGCCTAAATCAATTACGATGGCTATAGCGCTTGAGGTATCGGCGGGTCTTGGCGGAACAAAGGCTATGACTATGCTTGCGGTGATGGTTACGGGAACATTGGGCTCTGTTGTATGTATGTTTTTAATTGATATATTAAAATTAAAAAATGAGGTGGCGACAGGGGTTGCCCTAGGTTCTACAAGTCACGCGGCAGGTATGGCTATGGCTATGGAAAAAGGAGAAACACAGGTGGCGGCGGCAGGAGTCTGTATAGGCATAGCCGGTATATGCACTTCCATAATAGCTATTTTTATGTAATAAAAGTTTAAAATGTCCAAATTCAAGGATTTATGCTTGAGTTTCGGCATTTTAAATTTTTTAATCAAAAATTTTGCGAAAACTCAACATTTACGATATTGACAAAATTTAGTATTAGTAGTACATTAAAGATTAATGATTTAGTTAGCTTTGATTTATTAATAATATAAAGTTTAGGATTGGTTTTATTTATGGAAGGTAAAAGGTTTAAAAAGTTTCTTGATAATGTGAGAGATACATTATCATTTAAAACTGTAAGTTCTAAAATAATTCTCACCTGTGTGATATTTGCTCTCGTTGTATTGTTTTTTATGAACTATTCGGTAAGCTCCACTATTGAAAATCTTGAAAAACAGCTTATTACAAGCAGGCTTGAATCTGATATAAATTATATTCAGGACATAATAAGCCATTATGATAAAGAGGCGTACTGGCATAGAGATGGAAAGAAGATATATTACGGAAATCTGTTAATCGGTGATGGAACGGAAGAAAATGCCAACCTTGTGCCTTTTTTAGAACATCAGAAAAAAACACATACCTTTTCGTATGTATTTGTACTTGATAGGGATGCCGAATTGGGATATGTGGAGTCTACGGAAACTTCAAAGGGATACTTTGAGGGTCGTTATTTAAGAGTGGCGGGAAGCACCAAAAGCCCCGAGGGCAAATCTATAGTGGGCACTTATATAAGTAAAGAAGTGGCTGATGAGCTTGATAAAAACGGATTTTATTCGGGAGAGGCGAATGTTGCCGGAGGTGATATTTATTGCATATATAAGGTGCTT
>CAUUGW010000079.1:0-7380 GCA_963544785.1 uncultured Lachnospiraceae bacterium
AATAAAAACTTTGTATTCAGCACTCCTCCGGCAACCCCCACCTGAGATTCAGGAATAGGAAGCGTAGTCCCATCTGAATACTCCATTAAGACCTGCACCTTGTTTTTAACAGTTCCGGCACTTTTACCGGCATGCACGACAGACGGCAGCCCTACTACAACGGCTATCGCCATCGCCATTACGATACTTAAAGATTTTAATCTCTTCATAGCATCTCCTTTCTTTAATTTAAATTATAATTTAACGACACAACCCCTATCAACGCAACTCTTTCTTATTTTGCCTTTATCAGATATCAGCTTCTCATTTGCAGCATTTTTTCACCGCCTTTGGTTATCCCAAGCTACCTTATAAAGCTGAAAAAACATTGATATTACGCAATTCAATCAATAAAATAACGCCAACAAAGATTACCCGAATATAATAATCAATGTCGTGTAAAAAGTCAATTATCAATTTTTGCTTTCTATCACTAAAATTCTTCCTTTTTTTATAATGACCTCAGCCTTATTATGTAACAATTTGTTACTTACGGTCAACGTCGTGTCCCTTTTTAAATACACATTTTCCAAATCATACAAAAAACCGTTCAAAGAAAAACCCTCAACGTCATCTACCGGCATAAATGAGATATACTCTCCGAAAACACTCTTTTTTTCAATTATATGCTCACCGCCCGAAAGCACATAGATTTTATTGTTCTCATCAATTATAAAGCAATCTACAACCCTTTCATTCAACTGTGCAATCAGATTAAGGCTGCACAGCATGTGATCTATTCTGCTTCCTGTCGCCCCTAAAATAACCAAATGCGAATAACCCTGTTCTACAGCCGTTTCACACCCCAACTGAGTATCGGTGAAATCCTTATCCGCAGGAAATCTTAAAACCCTGCTTCCCCTTTCTTCATAAAAGGATATCAGTGAGCTGTCGCTAATCGAATCAAAATCCCCCACAATACAGTCGGGGAAAATCCCCATAGCATGCACGGTGTCAAGCCCGGAATCTACAGCTGTTATAAAATCAAAGCTGTTATTTTGCATGATTTTATGAGCAAAATCCCTGTTAATATTACCACCCGCAAAAATAACAGCCATTTTTACACCGTCATTATCAAAAATCTTATAACAGCTCATTTATAAATTCCAACGCCTTATTTAATGCGTTTTTAAGTCCGCCGGCATCCTTGCCTCCTGCCTGAGCGGACAAATCGTTTCCGCCTCCGCCACCCTTAATTAAAGGAGCAATGCTTTTAATCAAGCTCTTAGCCGATATCTTATCTTCCATTCCCTTACTTACGGTCACAAAAATTCCGGTCTTGTTATCAAGAGTGCTGCCAAGTACAATAACCGCATCTTTTAAATTATTCTTTATATCATCCGCCACATTTCGGATGGAGTCCATATCAAGGTTATTCAGCTCCTCCACCAAAACATTAACACCGTTTATGTTTTTAACTCTGTCTTTGATGTTGCCGAGCATCGCCTTTGCATTTTGACCTTTAAGATTTTCTATTTCATCCTTAAGAGCCTTATTTTCAGACAGTATATGCTTTACCTTTTCAGAAACGCCGTCACTTGAAGACTTTAGGGCAAGGCAAACCTCATTTAAGGTCTTTTCAACATTTTCATAGTATCTTATTACCTCATCACCCGTTAAAGCATCTATTCTGCGAACACCCGATGCGATTCCGACCTCCGATAAAATCTTTATTCTGCCGATATCACCCGTGTTTGATATATGTGTTCCTCCGCAAAGCTCTATGGAAAAATCGCCCATAGACACCACACGCACCACATCTGAATACTTTTCTCCAAAAAGCGCCACCGCTCCCTTATTTCTGGCATCATCTATGCTCATAATGTCGGTCCTTACATCAAGCTTTTTAGAGATTTCTCTGTTTACGGAATCTTCCACTTTCTGCAATTCCTCCTCGGTCATTGCGGAAAAATGTGAAAAATCAAACCTAAGTCTCCTGTCGGTGACTAAAGATCCCTTCTGCTCCACGTGTTCTCCGAGCACCTCTTTTAAAGCCCTGTGTAAAAGATGGGTGGCACTGTGGTTTTTACATGTGGCATACCTTTTCTTTACATCAACTGCAAGCCTTACACTGTCATTTAAGCGGAACATTCCCTCAACAACAGTACCTATATGTGCTATTTTTTTGTCGGATATTTTTATACAGGAATTTACCCTGAACTTGGAATTTTCAGTAGTTATATATCCGGAGTCGCCCTCCTGCCCCCCCATAGTGGCATAAAAACAGGTTAAATCGGTTATAATTGAGCCGTTGTCACCCTCACTTAACGCATCAAGCAGGCTGTCTTCTCCCACAATTCCGATTATTTTTCCCTCATTTTCAAGTCTGTCATAGCCGACAAAGCGGCTTTCAAGAGCGGGATCGAGCAAGTCATATACCGTAGCATCACAGCCGCTGTAGTTGCTGACGGCTCTTGCTTTTCTTGCATTGCTTCTTTGAACCTCCATATTTTTCTTAAATTCCTCTTCATCAATACGGATCTTATGCTCGTCAAGGATTTCCTCGGTCAGTTCAATCGGAAAACCGTATGTGTCATATAGCTTAAATGCCTCAGAGCCGGACAACACGCCGTTCTTTACATTTTTCATCATATCCTCAAGTATGTTAAGCCCCTGAGATAAGGTCTTATTAAATTTATCTTCTTCCATTTGAAGAACCTGTAAAATAAACTCCCTTTTCTCATAAAGCTCGGGATACCCCGCCTTTGCGTTATCTATCACCACATCAGCCAAGGTTTTTAAAAAACCTTTCTGTATACCCAACATATGACCGTGCCTTTCCGCTCTTCTTATTAAACGTCTTAATACATAGCCTCTTCCCTCATTGGTTGGCATAATGCCGTCGGATATCATAAAAGTTGAAGACCTGATATGATCGGTTATAAGTCTTATTGAAACATCATCCCTTAAATTCTCATTATATTTTTTATCCGCAAGCAGGCAAACCTGATCCCTTAACACCTTTATGGTATCCACATCAAATATGGAGTCCACATCCTGCACAACTACCGCAAGCCTTTCAAGCCCCATTCCCGTGTCAATGTTCTTTTGAACAAGCTCGGTGTAGTTACCCGCTCCGTCACTTTCAAACTGTGTAAATACATTGTTCCATATTTCCATATACCTGTCACATTCACAGCCTACGGTACAATTAGGATCATCACACCCGTACTTTTTCCCTCTGTCATAATAGATTTCGGAACAGGGTCCGCAGGGTCCCGCACCATGCTCCCAAAAATTGTCCTCTTTGCCGAATCTGAAAATCCTGTCGGAAGCAACCCCGATTTCCTCATTCCATATCTTAAAGCTCTCATCATCGTCCTGATAAACAGACGGATAGAGCCTGTCCTTATCAAGCCCGATAACCTCGGTCAAAAATTCCCAAGAAAAATTAATCGCTTCCTTCTTGAAATAATCTCCGAAAGAAAAATTACCGAGCATTTCAAAGAAAGTCCCGTGTCTTGAGGTCTTGCCCACATTTTCAATATCGCCGGTTCTGATACATTTTTGACATGTGGTCACTCTTTTACTCGGAGGAACAACCGCACCCGTAAAATAAGGCTTTAAAGGTGCCATACCCGAATTTATAAGTAATAAAGATTTATCATTTTGCGGAATTAAAGAAAAACTTTTCATTCTCAGATGTTTTTTGCTTTCAAAAAATTCCAAAAACATTTTCCTTAATTCATTTACCCCATACTTTTTCATAACATTATTAAGCCGTTTAACTATGGCTTTCCTCCTATTTCAAAATAAAAACACAATAAATAATATCAAAAAAACAACCGTTTTACAATAGTATGATACCGTAAAAACAAACTTTAATTCAAATATTACAGCAAAGTTAGCTTAAACTAATAGTAAAAACGGGCATTTGTGCCTTATTTTGTACAAATTTCGCAATAATTCGTCTTGTTTATTTTTATTTTATATACTACAATAATATTGAGCTTGAAAAGTGCTTTGAAAAAGGAGGAAATACAAATGGCATATGTAATAAATGACACTTGTGTAAGCTGCGGTGCGTGCGAAGGTGAGTGCCCTACAGGTGCAATATCTCAGGGAGATACACAATTCAATATCGATGCGGGTGCTTGCATTGATTGCGGAACTTGTGAAGGTGTTTGCCCTACAGGTGCAATTCATCAGGGATAATAACAATCGTGAAATTATGACAATAGGTATGTGAGAAGAAATAAGGAGCTTCTTATATGCCTATTGTTTGTTTTAAAATATTTTTTGCATAAAGATTTGACTAATACACTTATTTAATGTAATATTTATGCAATTCTATTAAACCAAAAATAAGGAGGGTGCTTTGATGATTTCATTTGAAAACGACTATAATACCGGAGCTCATGAAAAGGTATTAAAAAGACTTGTGGAAACCAACATGAATCCCACATCAGGCTACGGAAACGATGAATACTGCACTGCCGCAAAAGAAAAAATCGGAAGGCTCTGCGGAGTTGATACTTCGGATATTCATATGCTTGTAGGCGGAACTCAGACCAACTCAATAATAATAGCGACAATGCTTAATGACTGTGAAGGGGTTATTTCATCCGATACGGGGCATATAAATGTACATGAGGCGGGAGCGATAGAGTACACGGGTCATAAGATAATTACTCTCCCCAATAAATCAGGAAAGCTTGACTCTTCGGATTTGGAAGAATATTTAAAGGTGTTTTATGCAGATCCGACACAAAGCCATATGGTTTATCCCGGAATGGTTTATATTTCTTTTCCTACCGAGCTTGGCACAATCTATTCAAAAAAAGAACTTGAAGCCCTGTATGAGGTATGCAGAAAATATGAACTCCCCTTATTTATTGACGGTGCAAGATTAATATACGCCCTTGCCTGCGACAGTTGCGACCTGACACTAAAGGATATTGCAGCCCTGTGTGATGTCTTTTACATAGGAGGAACAAAATGCGGAACCCTGTTCGGAGAGGCTGTGGTATTCACCAAAAACAACACCCCGAAATATTTTGACACATTAATAAAACAGCACGGAGCTCTGCTTGCAAAAAGATGGCTTATAGGTATGCAGTTCGACACACTGTTTACTGACGATCTGTATGTAGAAATCGGCAGACACACCATAGAAACGGCAATGTATCTGAAAAATGCCTTTGTTAAAAAGGGACATAAATTGTACATAGACTCTCCGAGCAATCAACAATATGTGATATTTGAAGACTCTTTCATTAAAAAACTTGAAAAAGACGTAAAGTTCGGATTCTGGGAAAAAATTGACGAAAATCATACCGCTGTGCGATTTGTTACATCTTGGTCCACAAAAATTGAGGACATAGATAAGCTTAAAGAATTATTGTAAACATAATACAGTTAGCTGTAGTTTGCCTATATGAGAGCTTGCTTTCAATATAGACAACATAAGCGAAGCATCAAGATAATTAGCCGAGTTTGCCTATATGAAAGCTTGCTTTCAGTATAGGCAACGAAGGCAGATTATCAAGATAGTTAGCTGAATTTGCCTATTTGATAAGTTTACTTATCGTATAGGCAAGTATAGCTGAGTATCAACACAGGCGGCATTGAATAATAAGTAATGATTTATTTATAAAGGATAAAATAGGCTATTATCTTATTTAAATAAAAGTTGATTGAAATATAAAGTGGGGGTTATTATGGAATATCAAGTGGATTTAATATGGGATAAGGAAGCTTGTGTTTGGGTTGCCACAAGTAAAGATGTGGAGGGCTTGGTTTTGGAATCCGGTTCTTTGGATGCCTTAGTTGAGAGAGTAAGGTTTACTATTCCCGAATTATTGCAGCTCAATCATAACCAAAAGGATACAAAGGCTAATATTTGTTTTAAGTCGGAGAGATATGAAGAGGTTGTATTCTGATGGCTGAA
This sequence comes from uncultured Lachnospiraceae bacterium, assembly GCA_963544785.1. Classification (GTDB taxonomy): domain Bacteria; phylum Bacillota; class Clostridia; order Lachnospirales; family Lachnospiraceae; genus CAUUFM01. The sequence goes on from CAUUGW010000079.1 coordinate 5,930, forward strand.
TATGAAAAGAAGGTCAGAAAAATTTTGTCGGAGCTATGAAGCAAAGCGGTATCGGTTATCGTTTTTAATCTGATTTCAAGAGCTGACCGTTAAGATAATATGCTTAAGTCTGCCTATATGAAAGTTTACTTTCGTATAGGCAAACTCAGCAACCATCAATCTGCTTTTTTGTCTTATTTTACAGATTGATAACATTTAAAATTATATCCGCACTGCCCACATTGTATCCTGATGTTGCAAAAATTCCGCTGTGCTCCTTATCAAGCATAAATATAAACGGCAGCTTCTCAAAATCCGCATACATTCTTCTTCCCACCGTTTCAATACTTGAAAAGCCCTCATCAATAACCGCCCTTATTTCAGGAAAACGCTTCAAAATACCGCTTATGTTTTCATCATTCAGCGCCTTTTCAGAACGGAGTATAAATACTGTTTGTTTTTGTATCTCCTTGTATTTATCATATCTTGTATTTATCTCGTTCAGTATATGCTCCGTAGGCTCTCTTCCCTCCTCTAAGTAAAAATATATATCTCTTCCCGATGCCAAGAGCTCACTGCTTGAAATCTCATTATCCTTAAAAGGCTCTCTAAAATATATTACAGGCATATTGTATTTCACCAACATTTCATCATCGGTTAACCTATGGTAATTAAGTCTCTGCCTTGTATCGCCGTCCGTTTTTATATCCAATATCCTCTGATAGAACACCTGATCTCCGCTCGCAAGTCTTGTAGATGTTACAAGCCTGTATGTTCCGGTAATAAGCTTAAGCTTAAGTGTATTTCCCTCAAATTCAATTCCCGACATATCTATCAGCTCATCATCGAAGCTGTCGTTTATCCTTGTAATGCCGTACCCCTGCAAATAAGGGCAATTATAGTCCTCTTCTTTTTCTACTATAAGATTTCCGAAAGAAAGGTTATCCGCCGGCTTAAATTCTCCGTTTTCATAATACTCGACAAAACCCTGTGCGGGATTTAATCTCGCCGCCACTCCTATTGTTCTTAATATCGCAACGGTCAAAATCTTTTTATCATTTAAGCTCGCTCTCTTTATTTTAAGAACCGATACAGGCAGCAGATTAAGCTTTTTGCTTAAAGTATCATCATCGCTTATATTCGTCTTTACCCATTCCCATACAAGATAAGGCTCTTTTTTAAACTCTTCTGTCTTCTTATTATCAAAAAAGTCTATAATAAAGCCCCTATAGGGTCTTAAAACCTCATCAGATATTCTCGGATTTAAAATATATTCAGCAAAAATGTCATCTTCACAAGTTCCGTAATAGACATCGGCATATTCCATCTGTTCTGCAAGCACATCAAGCTTAACATCCGTCAAATCCTTTTCAGACAGCCCATTTAGAAGCATTGATGCACATTTATCGTTACCGTAATTAGATAAAAACTCATCTATATCCGCATTTTTAAAGTCTTTTATTTTCTCTTCT
>CAUUGW010000080.1:0-7256 GCA_963544785.1 uncultured Lachnospiraceae bacterium
AGCATATATAGTTCTTAAAGTATCGCTTCCTTCATCATTAAAATCAGCAGCATCTAAAGCTCCGCCTATCCCCATGCTGTCCATTACTATTAAAAACACTCTTTTTTTCATAAATATTTCTCCTTTCACAAAAAATAATTAAGATGCAAAAAATGTATCTGAAATCTGATTATATAATCTGAAAAATTCCTGCCAATAAAACCGCTCCCGCTAAAATAATCCTATAAATCGCAAACGGTATCAAAGCCTTTTTCTTTAATATTCTTAAAAACAGCTTCACCACAAAGGCGGCGGTAATAAATGATACCAAAAATCCGACAATCAAACAGATATAATCATAAGCATTAAGTCCGGTAATAAAACCCAACTTAATTATTTTTAATACACTCATTCCAAGCATTACAGGAATGGCTAAAAAGAAACTGAACCTTGCAGACGAGACTAAAGTCAGACCGCAAACCATTCCTCCAACTATAGTTGCGGCGGATCTTGAAACTCCCGGAAAAATTGCAAGACATTGAAAAAGTCCGATAATAAACGCCATCTTAAAATCAATATTTACCAATATTTTTTTAAGATTGCTCTTATTTATCAAACAATCGGCAGCTATCATCACTAAAGCTCCTATTATAAGAGCCACCGCAATACTTACAAAGTTAAAAAACTTATCTTCGACCATATCCCCCAAGGTAAATTCCACTATAGCTCCCGGAATACAGGCTATAACAATATTGCTCCAAAACCTGAGCCCCGACTTTTGAAAACCTGTTTTTTGCGGCATAAAATTTCTAAAGCTGTTTATAATAGCCTTTCTTTGCAATATTATTATTGCAAAAATAGCCCCAAGCTGTATTATATAACTATATGCCGTCACAAAGTCCTCTTTGCCCGCAAAAAGGCTGTCAAAATTCAAAAGGTTTTGTACTATAACCAAATGTCCGGTAGAAGATACCGGTAAAAATTCCGTTAATCCCTCTACAATTCCTAAAATAACGGATTGAATGATTTTTGCAAATTCACTCATCTAATTCACCACTCCCATTTTATTAAGCGGCCAATACCTGAATACCGCTTTTGCAATAACAGCTCCTTTATCCACAAAATGATTTTCCCAATAACGCCCGTCATAGGAATTATTTCTATTATCCCCCATAACGAAAACACAGTTTTCAGGAACCTTAAAATTTAAATTTTTATCCTCAAATTCAATCATAGGTTCTTTAATATAAGGCTCATCTAAGATTTCACCGTTTCTAACAACCTTTATTTCAGAACCCGAGTTATCATTTTTCTGCTCAATGTAGCTTATATCATCTCCGGCAATACCTATTACTCTTTTAATATATATCTCATGCGGTTCGTCAGGCATTCTGAATATTATAATATCACCTCTTTTTACATCAGAATTTTTATAAGCAAAATTATATCCGAAAAGCCTGTCCTCCGTCATTATTGTATTTTCCATAGAGCTGCTCGGTATTCTGGCATTGGTAAATATACGCAAAAAGATAAACGTAAATATAATTACAAATGCTATTGATTTAATCCAACCGATAATTTCTTTTTCAATATTTAGCTTTTTTTTGGTCTTTTTTTTATTTTTTTTTGATTTGATATTTTCATTAGCTATTTTTTTATCAGTTAATGAATCTTCTTTATCTACAGCCTCTTTTTCATTATCAGAATTCATTTTATACTCCTTTTATTTAAAATCTATCTTTTAGACAAGTCTTTTGAAACCCCCTCCAAATATTCAATATATCCAAGAGAATTATACTTCAAAAAAAACTCTTCGTCCAACTCATCTATTTTAAAACTTTTTATCTCACCGTTTTGATATCTCTTATATATAAATTCCAACTCTTTAAATCTCATATAATAAAATTTTTCAATAGAGGTAAAATAAATTAAAACAAAGGCTACGCCCTCCTGCTCCTCAAAGCACTTCATAAATTCAAACTGATGCGTGTGAATATTATTAAGTCTGAACCTGTCGCTGTTACATTCTTTTGCATCAAAGCATACAGGAATTCCCTGTACCGCACCGATATAATCAACCGTACTTTTTTTTTCAAAATAAGCAAGCTTTATCTGATGAGTTTCTTTAGCATATTCTACGGGAATAATCGGAGTAGGAATTTTTTGGATTAAAGCCAAATTACTGTCTTTATAAAACAGGTTGGTTCTGTTTACAATCTCTTCAAGTATACTTCCTCTAAGCCCCCTTTTATTCCAAGTCGGCATAATATTCCCCTCTGATTTTAAAAAATTTATTTGTAAAAACTTTGATTAATAATCTATTTTATTCAAAACAATTCTGCCGTTTTCACAAGCGCTCCAAACAACTTTACCGTTATAAACTATAGGATCTTCATCATTAATTTTCATATTATCAATACTCTTTATTTCAGATATGGAATTCCCTTTAGAATCCACTATTTTATATTGAAGAGTATTTTTTTTACTGTATGACAATCCGGTTATCTTATTCCATAAAAGCATAATTCTTGAATCATCTATTTTTACTATCTTCGGAGCTGTGTAGCTTGTTTTTTTATTTTTGCTGTAATCGGTAAATTTATGTTCCGTTACATTTAATGAACTCTTATCAACTGCATATAAAACCACGTCCCTTTTATACACATCTTTTCCTTTAATATCAAAGCTGTCAAAAGCTGTAGCCTTTGAATAATCAATCTTATTACAGCCTATCAAAAATGCAGAATCAGTTTTGATCACAGAGCCTATAGAAACGCCTGTTTGATTAGACCCTGTTTTACCCGGAATATTAAGCACGGTAACTTCTTTTGTAGGAGAAAAATCATATGTACTTAAATAACTTAACTGCAAGGTTCTGGGATAGGCATCTCCGTGATCAACAACCACGAATTCACCGCTGTCAGCTAATGCAAACTCATTAAAATCGTGACTTATATGGTTCTTTTGAAATCCCCCCAAGTCATCGGAATTTAAGATTCTCATAGAATTTTCATCAAAAACAACGGTTAACTGACTTTGATGTCCGTCATAACGTAATCTTGAGGTATGAATTAAAATCTTATCTCCCTCCTGAACACATCTAAATGAACCCGCATCAAACGGAGCGGCTGTAAAACAGTTACTGACAGATGCTTGAGCTGTTTCATTAAAATCCCTATCCAACTTTATTATTTTAATAATCTCTTTAGAGTTGTTATGTGATGAATTATTATTTCCGAAGAATAAATAATTATAATTATTTCCGTGATAAAAGCCTCCAAACTTTTTCCCGTTATAATTTATTCTCTTTTCTTTTATTTGATTATAAGTATTGTCATAAAAGGAAACAACAACTTCTTTTTTTGACTTGCTTTCATCACAAAAAAGCCTTATTAAGTTGCCGTCTTCTTCATATAGATAATTCTTTATGGGAGATGCCCATCTATCAGTGAGATAATAGCCGTCCAATTTCGTTTCTTTATTATCCTTATATGCCTTATACCAAGTCTTTAAAGATTTTAATTCAGATTTATTATCATCTAATTTAGGCAATAACAGATATTTTTTAAGCCTTATATCTTTTTGAAAATCCATTTCAAGTTTTTTAGAAACAGCATCAAAATCAACCAACATAGTTTTATTTTTTGCACTTCGATAACCTGAAGATTTAACTATGAATCCGTCAATAAAAGACTCTTTGCCGTCAATATCAAAATTTATTTTTATACTATTCCCATAAATATTTTTGGGCAATGTCATATATCTATAATAATTTTTTGATTTCTTATCTGTTCTTATCTTTACCGATTTTTTCTTAAAATCTAAAACATAACCTGTTTTTTTAAAAGAATTAACCCTATTCATATAATCATATATGTCACAATAAATCTTATTATTTTTTTTATCAACATAAAAAGATAGTGAATCTCCCTTAGATGTCACACTTTTAAAGCTGACAAGTGATTTTTTACCTTTTTTCAAAACTTTTTTATTTGTCGGTTTCTTCTTGGCATACACATTTATAATATTATCATTCAAGAATATATTAAAACCTGCATTTCCGGCTATTAAATCAATACTGATAATAGATAAAATCAAATATTTTACTATAACTTTTTTCAATTTCATATCTTGCCCTGTTTTCCTTTACTTCATATCATTAAATCAATAAAACCTGTCAAAATCTTCGGGCGGCTTTATCTCAAATATCTTATGTGATAAATGTTTTAATTTCTCATTTTCTATTTTCGGAAACATAATTTTATAAGCACATAAAAGCTGTGTTTTAACTTTTAATTCCCTATTTACAGCCCTATTTCCATACTTATTATCTCCTATTATAAAATGATTATCAGCTGCTAATTGTACTCTTATCTGATGAGATTTTCCGGTAAACAGTTCTATCTCCAACAGACTGCTTTTTTTATCGTTTCTCAAAGACTTATATTCTAAAGATACCACATTTCCATACTTGTTCTCATCAACAATATCAATATTTCTATAAGATACAAAATTGTTAATCTTATCCTTTTTAATAATTCCAACTAACCTGTTTTTTCCTTTTAATTCGCCATATACAACACTTAAATAAAATTTTCTTAATTTTTTTTCTTTAATTAAATCCCCTATTATTCTTGCAGCAATAAAGGTCTTTGCAAAAATAATAAGTCCTGATGTGTTTCTGTCAAGCCTGTTGCAGATAGACGGCTTAAAGGCTCTATAATCAAGATTTTTTAAATCATTTTTTAATGTATAATAAAGCAGAATGTCATTTACAGATGTTTTATCCGTATTATCTCTTTGAGAAAGCATATCTACAGGCTTATTGACTATAATTATCTGATCGTCCTCATAAATAATATCAATCAAATCTATATCGGACTGTCCGGCATAATATTCATCTAAAACACCGTTATTGCCACAGCCGGTCATCTTTTCATAGGTATCATCACTTAAAAATACAGTAATTATATCACCTGTTTTTAAAATTTCACTGCCGATACTTTTTTTCTCATTTAAAATAAAATTTTTCTTTCTAAGCATCTTATAAACAAAAGAAGAATTAGCTTTTTTAAAATACTTTATTAAAAATTTGTCTATTCTTTGATTTTCTTCATTAGCGGATATTTTGATTTTCTTCATTTTTTCAGTTAATTTTGTTTTTGATTGTTTAACTCATTTACTGTGGCAATAGCCTCCATAACATCCGCCTCTTGAGCCACCGGAGCCAATTCCTGCCTGTTTTCATTTATTGTATCAAAATAACTTTTCATAGATTTTATAAACTCTTCAAATTTTACGGATGACTCCTCTACCGTATTATTTATCAAAATAGAAAGATTTTTAAGCATTTCATCTGCATACTTAATAGCGGCCAATTTGATGGAATTAGCTTCATACTGAGCTTTGTTTATAATGTCTCCCGCATCGGCTTCCGCTCTTTGTATCAATTCATTAGCCTGTATATAAGCCTCGTGCATAAGTTCATTTTCATTCACAAGCTGTTTTTTCATATTTTCAGCCTCTAAAATCATCTGATTCGCCTTTTGTCTGGCATCATTAATGATCTCATTCTGATTCTTGGTAATATTATGATATTTTTTAATATCATCAGGAATAGCATCCTGAAGAGTCCTTAAAAGATCATCAATTTCATCTTTATTTACTATTATTTCTCCCTGAGAAAACATCTTAGGTTTACAACTGTCAATAAAATTTATAATATCATCCACACATTGCTCTATTTGAGTAGTTGTCATATTTTTCCCTCCATCTTACACTTATCCATTACCATATCCCTTATGTTATCGGGTACGAAATGTGCAATATCTCCGCCGCATTTCGCTACATCCTTTACCGTACTGCTGCTCACAAATGAATAATCCTTATTTGTAATTAAAAAAATCGTTTCTATGGAGCTGTCCAAAATCTTATTTGTCTGTGCCATCTGTAACTCAAACTCAAAATCACTGACCAACCTTACACCTCTGATGATACAATCCGCTTTACACATCCTTGCAAAGTCGATTGAAAGTCCGCTAAAGCTTTTAACTTCAACATTTTCTAAATATGATACTGATTTTTCAATCATATCCACTCTCTCATCAACAGTGAATAACGCCTGTTTTTTTACGGCATTGTTCAACACTCCTATTACTACTTTATCAAACAATTTTGAAGCCCTGTTGGTGATATCCAGATGTCCCAATGTAAAAGGATCAAAGCTTCCGGGATAAACTCCTATTTTCATGGTTTTTATTATGCCCCCTTCAAAAAAATATGTGCTATATTTCCGTAGTCTTTAATTCTAAAGACTTCAAATCCGTTTATATCATAAAAATTATCTTTGTCTTTTTTGTTACATTCTAAAATAACCATTCCGTCTTCTTCCAAAATATCACTATCTCTTATAGCTTCTAATGTCGGCTTATAATATTCTTCATAATATGGAGGATCAATAAAGATAATATCATATTTATCATTTTTTATATGAGTTTTTATTAATGAAATTACATCAATACAAAAAACCTCTCCCCTGTCGGATAAGTTTGTATGCTCTAAATTTTCATTGATACATTTTACAGCCATCTTATTGTTTTCCGCAAAAACGGCTTTTTTTGCTCCCCTGCTTAAAGCCTCTATTCCGATAGCACCGCTGCCTGCAAAAAGATCCAAAAATTTACAACCATAAATATACGGCATCAATATATTAAAAAGAGTTTCTTTTATCTTATCCGTAGTGGGTCTTACATCATTTCCTTTCAGGGTTTTCAGATTAAAATGCTTTGCACTTCCTGCAATAACTCTCATAAAAAATCTCCTATAATACTCTTCCTGTCTATCATTTCATTAAATCTCACGGTGTAAAGCAGAGCATCTTTTATATTAGGTATTCTGTTTATTAAAGAGCCTTTTACCAATTTAGTCACAGCCCCCGCTCCTACACCTATGATATTATGTTTCTCCTCTAAAATCAGTATATTATATATCCCTTCATAAGAGGGATAGCTATATCCGATGTTTTCAAGATTTCCCGCTATATCCTTCTGCCTGTACAGATAATACGGCAGCATATTTTTTTCTGTTATCTTATCAATGCAAAGTTTATTAAAGCTTTCTATATCTTTATTTATAATATAATTATAGCTATCAATGTTTTCCTTTAGTTTAGAGCCCTTTTTAACCGATAAGCTATGTACGGTTAATGATTTTATCGGCAATTTCAGTATCGTATCAAGTGTATACTCAAGATCATTTATATCCTCGTCCGGAAGCCC
>CAUUGW010000081.1:0-6914 GCA_963544785.1 uncultured Lachnospiraceae bacterium
ATTCCTTATCGGAACATTGCAAAATAAAGAGATCTTTTCTCTTAAAGAGGTACTGATAGGATATTCCGACCTGCACACGATAATGTCGGGCTGTATTCCCATGCTCAGCAGCTCTTTTACGGACTGCTGTGTGGGCTTGGTCTTCATCTCTCCGGATGCTTTAAGATAAGGGATAAGCGTTACGTGAATCAAGATCACGTCGCTGTCATGCAAATCCCTTTTAAACTGCCTGATACTCTCAAAAAACGGCTGACTCTCAATATCACCCACAGTTCCGCCTATCTCTATTATCGCTATTGTGGTTTCATTTGAGGCTTCACGATAAAACCTTGATTTTATCTCGTTGGTGATATGCGGAATGACCTGTACAGTACCTCCGCCGTACACTCCCTTTCTCTCATTTTGTATCACTCTGTTATAGATTTTTCCGGTTGTAACATTAGAATTTCTATTGAGAGATTCATCAATAAAACGCTCATAATGACCCAAATCCAAGTCACTTTCCATTCCGTCTTCCGTAACAAAAACCTCTCCGTGCTGTATAGGATTCATAGTTCCGGGGTCGATGTTTATATACGGATCGAACTTCTGCATGGTTACCTTATAGCCCCTGTCTTTCAATAATCTTCCTAATGAGGCTGCGGTAATGCCCTTTCCCAGTCCGGATACCACTCCGCCTGTTACAAATACATATTTAATGGACATTTTTAATCTCCCTTCAACAAAATTCTATAAAAGTTACATCTTACACAAAAAAGCCTACCTAACTTTCACTTAAGTCGGTAGGCACAGGTTTTTGGGTCTTACAGAATTATTCCGCTATGTACGGCATTAAAGCAAGATGTCTTGCTCTCTTTATAGCCTGTGTAACAATTCTCTGTTGTTTTGCAGAGCTTCCGGTAATTCTTCTGGGTAAAATCTTACCTCTCTCTGATACAAATTTTTTAAGCTTCGCTACATCTTTGTAATCCAGCTGTTCCATCTCTTTTGCTGTAAAAGGACACAACTTTTTACGTCTGCGTACAGGTCTTTTACGAAATTCGTTTCTATCTTCATTAGTATTCATTGCCATAATAAACTCCTTAAAAATAAAATAATTAACTCAAATTATCAAACGGAAGGTCTTCATCAACATCTTCCGGAATATTCATAAAGTCTTCCGGCTTGCTGTCCATGTGTGTAGAGGAGGCATTATTATAATTTCCTTGAGAATAAGCACTGCCTGATCTGTCGTCATAACCGCCCTGCATCTGATACGATGAAGCACTTGAACCTGCTTTACTTTCCGCAAATTCGTGTTCTTCCACCACCACATCTGTAGTATATACCTTAGCACCCTCCTTGTTGACATAGCTGCCGGTCTGTATACGACCCGTAACAGCTATCTTGATGCCTTTTTTCAAATATTTTTCGGCAAATTCACCGGTTCTGCCGAATGCGACACAACTGATAAAATCCGCCTCACCTTTTTCTTTATCTCTGCTGAATCTTCTGTCTACCGCTAATGTATATCTGGCAACAGCCATAGGCTCGGACCCCTGCGTATAACGCACGTCGGGATCTCTTGTCAACCTGCCCATTAAAATAACCTTGTTCATTCAATATCCTCCTAAGTATACAAAGCAGACAGCTAAAGATATCTGCTCCTTATTTCTCCGACCTTACGCAAAGAAAACGAAGAATATTTTCCATAATTCTCAGCCTGTTCTCTACCTGAGCAACCACATCGCCTTTTGCATTAAAATGTATGAAGTAGTAATATCCCTCATTCATTTTCTGAATTTCATATGCAAGTCTCTTCCTGCCCCACTCGTCAATGTCCGATATTTCACCGCCAAAGCCTGTGATATACTCCTTTACTTTTTCAAGAGTAGCCGTTCTTGCCTCATCCTCCACCTTTGCATTAAGGATTAGAGCTAATTCATAATTGTTCATTCTTTTCCTCCTTTTGGACTTATGGCTTCCACATAAAATATTTATGAAAGCAAGGAGATGGAATAGTCATTTCCATCTTTTGTCATATTTATTTATGATAGCATAATACATCTATAAAATCAAGTCCAAATTCCCCTTAATTTAATCAAAATCACAACCCTGTCATAATTCCCATACCCGTTCATATAACAGGCAAAATCTTTGACGAAATTTCATAATTTTGGATAAATCAACAATCAAACCTGTTTTTTAACCAAATTTTTAAATATTATTTCTATTGACACTGTTGTTTATTATACTATAGAATGTAAATTGAATCAAGCAACAATTACTTATGTATTTATGCGGATTTTCGCAGATTAATTTAGGAGAAGATAATGAAAATTGAAACCACATTAAAAAACCTGCTGAATAAAGAAATAAAGGACTCTTCAAATGAAGAACTTTATATTGCTCTGTTAAAACTCTCAAAAGATATGATTAACGAAAAAAGAGCGGCATTCAAGACCAAGAATGACGGGAAAAAGCTGTATTATATTTCGGCGGAATTTTTGATAGGACGACTGCTTGCCGATAATATGATAAATTTAGGAATTTATGATGAGCTGAAAGAACTGTTAAAACAAAACGGCAAGGATTTAAATATTATAGAAGAGCTTGAAAACGAGCCGTCTTTGGGTAACGGAGGCTTGGGACGACTTGCAGCCTGCTTTTTAGACTCAATTGCAGCCCTGAATTTAAACGGCGACGGAATAGGATTAAACTATCATTTAGGACTGTTCAAACAAGAGTTCAGAAATAACAAACAGTATGAAAACAAAAACCCTTGGATAAGCGATGTGTCATGGCTTAATAAAACAGATGTCGGCTTTGATGTGGAGTTTAAAGACATAAAAGTACAATCAAGGCTTTATGATATAGACATTGTAGGCTATAACGGCTGTGTAAACAAACTGCATTTATTTGATATTGACACCGTTGATGAAAACATCGTAAAAGACGGAATCTCATTTGATCAAAAGGACATCAGGAAAAATTTGACACTTTTCTTATACCCTGATGATTCGACAAAAGAGGGACACCTTCTCAGAATTTATCAGCAATATTTTATGGTATCAAATGCCGCACAGCTGATTATAAAAGAAGAAAAACAAAAGGGTCATTCCCTGCTTGACTTTGACAAATATGTGGCTATACAGATAAACGATACTCACCCCTCAATGATTATTCCTGAGCTTATAAGATTGTTTTCATTAGAGGGAATAGAGATGAAAAAATCAATAGAGCTTGTGACAAATGCCTGTGCCTACACCAATCATACAATATTGGCTGAAGCATTGGAAAAATGGCCCTATGACTATTTAGCCGAAGTAGTCCCCGCTTTAATGCCTGTTATTGAGGGTCTTGATGCTTATTCATATGCCAAATTCGGCGATGAAAAGCTTAATATAATCGACTCCGACAAAAAAGTACATATGGCGAAAATGGATATGCACTTCTCACATTCAATAAACGGTGTTGCCGCATTGCATACGGAGATTCTGAAAAATTCCGAATTGAACGATTTTTATAAGATATATAAAGAAAAGTTTAATAACAAGACCAACGGAATCACATTCAGAAGATGGCTTATGCACGCCAATCCTATGCTTACCGAGCTTATTGACAGAACCATAGGAGATAACTATAAGAATAATGCGACCGAATTGGAAAAACTGATGAATTTTATTGATAATAAGGATTTTCTAAGCTCCTTACAGGATATAAAAAATTCCAATAAAACGGCATTTGCAAAATATATAAAAGAACACGAGGGAATTGACCTTGATGTAAATTCGGTTTTCTGTATCCAGACCAAAAGACTGCACGAATATAAGCGTCAACAGATGAATGCCCTTTACATAATTTATAAGTATCTTGAAATTAAAAAGGGCAATCTTCCGAAAAGACCCATAACTGTAATTATCGGCGGAAAGGCGGCTCCCGCCTACACTATCGCAAAGCACATAATTGAACTTATTATCTGCCTGCAAAAATTGATAGAAAGTGATGAAACCGTTTCAAAGCATCTAAGAGTGGTGATGCTTCAAAACTATAATGTGAGCTATGCCGAAAAACTGATCCCCGCCTGTGATATTTCCGAGCAGATATCACTTGCATCAAAGGAGGCAAGCGGTACCGGAAATATGAAATTTATGTTAAACGGTGCAATCACCTTAGGAACGGAAGACGGAGCCAATGTGGAAATTCACGAACTTGTAGGAGATGATAATATATTTATCTTCGGAAAGGACAGCGATACTATAATTAAACACTACGAAAACGGCAGCTATATCGCAAGAGAATTTTATAATAAGCCTTTAATCAAGCCGTTAGTGGACTTCATCACGGACGAAAAGCTGATATCTTTCGGAGATAAATCAGATCTTGAAATGCTTAAAAACGAGATTATAAACAAGGACTGGTTTATGACTCTTATCGACCTTGAAGATTATATAAAAGTAAAGGATACGGCAATTAATGCCTATGAAGACAGAGAAAAATGGCAAAAAATGATGCTCGTTAATATAGCAAAGGCAGGATTTTTCAGCAGCGACAGAACCATTGAACAATATAATAATGATATCTGGAAACTTTAAAATATTTACGCACCGCCGAATTGGCGGTGCGTAAATTTATTTATACAGTTTAAAACTCTTCCTATGTATATCGCAGGCTCCGTATTTTTGTATCGCTTCGTAATGTGCTTTAGTCGGATAGCCCATATGCCTGTCAAAACCGTAATAGGGATAGGCAGCTGCATATTCTTTCATTATCTTATCTCTTACGGTTTTGGCTATAATACTTGCCGCCGCTATTGACACGCTCTTTGCGTCCCCCTTTATTATCTTCACCTGTTCTATGTGTTTCGGTAAATCAGGAATAATCACGGCATCATTTAATGAAACGTCAGGGATGATTTCAAGAGCCTCTATTGCTGTTTTCATCGCCTCATAGGTTGCATTTAAAATATTTATCTCATCTATTCTTTTTTCATCTACTATACCCACTCCGTAACATACAGCCTGTTCCTTTATCTGAGTAAATAAAAGTTCCCTCTTTTTTTCTGACAGTTTTTTTGAATCATTTAAATAAAACAGTTCAAACTTTTCCGGCAAAATCACTGCGGCGGCGACCACAGGCCCCGCCAAAGGTCCACGCCCCGCCTCATCTACACCGCATATGACCCCTCTATCGCTATAACATCTTTCATATTCCGTCATCAAATAGAGCCTGTCAATCTCTTTTTTCCTTATCTCTTCATTCATAATTCATAACAATCAATCTATTTAAATATTTTAAGCATCATCTTTGCCTTGCTGACAACGCAAGCTTCCGTATTATTTAAAAATATCAGATCGGTGTTCGGGTGTTTTTGTGCAAGCTTTGTAGCATTGCCGCTATAATATCTGTAATCCACCACATAAACATACTGATAATGGTCTACAAGGAACGGAACAAAGGCATTGCCGTAGGACTCTTTTATAATAACGCAGGTACTTCCGTCATCTATTTTCGGATTTTTAATCTTTATAAGCGGCTGATCTCCGCCTATAAATGTCAAATATTTATTGCTCTTTCCAAGCTTGCTGCCGTCACTTATTATCTTATAGCCGTATGACTTGCCTTTTTTGGGTGTGATTGTTTCACTGTTTGTACCCATAGGCACAAATGCCTCCACTGTATCGGGGTTTGACCCGATAGCCTTTGACTGCTTGCTGTATGCGTAAAACGATCCCACAAATCCCGAAAATTTTTTCTGTTTAAAGTCACTTAAAGAGTGAGCGACAATACCCTTTTTATCGCAAAAACTCTTGTAAGCATAGTATGCCCCCTTAGCCGTCCAGTGATGATCCGTATTAAAATACAGATATTCCGAATTATTATCCCTTAAAATTTTATAGGTTTCAACTGCATTTATTGAACTGTCAAGCCTCTTATAGATATAATTTATGGCATCTCCCTGATTTGAGGCGTTCATGCTCTCCTGAACCGACTCGTCAAAATTGACTCCGAAGCTGTTGGGAACTATTATATCATACATATTTACGGAATCTCCCACCTTTTGTTTGACCGTATTTATCATAGATGCGTAGGTGTCGGCATTTTTTTTGCTGAAATAATATAAGGAAAATCCCCTTTTATCAGCCACATATATTGTTCCCGCAGCCTCAGGCTTGACCTTAATATCGGCATCATTTGCGACGTTCTCATTAACGCCCTCATCAGATACCATATTTGCATTTTGAACATCGACGGTAGGCACCTCATTGATGTCATTTACGGCATCCGCCTTTGCACTCATCTCTTCCGTATCATCAATACTGTTTAAGTCAATAACCGGCGCTTTTTCCACATTATCCGCATCGGGAATTTCCTCCGCAACCTCTCCTGTATCACCGTATAATACTCTGTCTCTTATTCCATAAAAATCCTCGCTCTTTGCCTGAACGGCAATCATATTTTCCCTTATCGGGTAGCTGTCCACATACCAATTCGACACTTTTTTTTGCCAATCCCCTGAAACCGCCTCTCTGATTGTAGGAATGGGAAAACGTGCAAGCTCTCTTTTTTCCAAAACGGATCTTGTAGGTCTTAAATTAATCAATAATCCGACAACTCCCAAACAAATCACACAGGATAAGGATATGACTATCCTTGATCTGTCCCAAAAATCATAGATACTCCTCCTAAAATTGATTATAAAGAAACGGCGTAAAACTGCCCGATACCGTAGACAACAATGATATAAACAAGAAAAACAGCCCTATTATTGTCTTTGAAAGTGACAGTATTGCCTCTTTTTTTCCGTCATTATATGCCTTTTCCCGAAAAAATTCATCAAGAATACGAAACAACGGTGTTGCACAGATAATACAGGCAATTATTAAAAACACATTGTTTTGCAAATTTATCAAAACTGTAGGATTAAACAGCTC
>CAUUGW010000082.1:0-6804 GCA_963544785.1 uncultured Lachnospiraceae bacterium
TGTTACAGGGCAGTTTACAGTCCTCATTCTGATCACGATGTTAATCGCCTGTGTTGTTTCAGAAGCCTACAGGTATATAACAAAATATAATCTTAAATTCAGTAATCTTGCGGTCGCTTTCATCTTGTTTGGATACGGTATGGTAGGGTCACCGCTTGCCTTATTTGTGTACCGTGATAGCTTTCTGGCACAGATTGGCGAGACTATGAGTCAGGAATACGTTACAGCAATTTCTTCCTATATAATTCCCCCTATGTTAATCCTTTTGTTAGTTTCTCCGATTGTCGGCGGGTTCTTTGGTGCGCTGATTGCAGGAGGGGTATTCAAAAAACATCTTAAGAAAGCCGGTATTGTCTAAATGTGTTATAGGAAACTTGACCCTCGCGCCGGTCTTTTTATTCTCCTGCTTGCTAATATTGGTATGTTCTTAGAAAGAACCGGTATGCAGGGAAATGCTTTGACGGGGGTAATTATCGCAGTTCTAATTATGTATGGCTGCCCTGAACTTGCGGCAGGCGGAGCGGGATTTTTGTTGCTGTTATATTGTTTGCAGACCTTTGTGCTTCCTGCATCGCCCATAGCTTTTACTGTCCTGTTTTCAGTATTTGTGAATATGACAAGACGAATGCTGCCCTGTCTTCTGACAGGGGCATTGTTAGTTAAGAAGTGCAGCGTTCATAAGTTTGTTGCCGCCTTGCGAAAGATGTATCTTCCTCAAAATATTATTACTGCCATAGCTGTCACGGTTCGTTACTTTCCGACTATTTCAGAAGAGGTTCGTCACATTACAAATGCAATGAAGCTTCAGAGGATTCCGGTAGGGAGAAAAATAGAGTGTTATCTTGTACCAATTATGCTTTCTGCAACAAAAACCGCAGAAGAACTCTCTGCCGCAGCGGCAGTCAGAGGGATTGACAATCCGAAAAAAAAGACCTGTGCAGTAGAAATCAGTTTCAGCGTGACAGATATTTTATGTATGCTGTTTGTTGCCGTAGGAGTGGTTATTATCTTAATATTTGTGAAAGGATAAAATGATTGAGTTTATTGATGTGAATTATAGAGTGGCTGAATATGCGATTTTGACAGGAATAAACTTGAAGATACAAAAGGGTGAATGTGTCCTTCTTGTCGGAGAAAGCGGCAGCGGCAAGACGACTTTAACGAAACTTATCAACGGGCTGATTCCTCATTTCTATTCCAATGGGCAGCTTGGCGGAGGCGTATTTGTTCAAGGAGTTTTAGTGGCGGAAACCGAGATGTATAAGCTGTCGGAAAAGATAGGAAGTGTATTCCAAAACCCTAAATCGCAATTTTTTTATACTGATTCCTCTGCTGAAATTGCATTCGGACTGGAAAACCGTGGAGTTTCGCCGGAAAAGATTAGGCAGAGGATTCAGGCAACAGCGAATGAGTTAGGAATTGAAAAACTGCTTGGACGTAATATTTTCAAATTATCAGGTGGAGAAAAGCAGATTATTGCATTTGCTTCGGCATATGCGGCGGAGCCGGAAATTTATGTACTTGACGAACCGTCCTCCAATCTGGACAACATATCAGTTGAGCGACTAAAGAAATTGCTTCACTATATTAAGTCAAAGGGGAAAACCGTGATTATTGCGGAGCATCGGCTGAATTATCTTAGGTCTGCCATAGACAGAGTCATATATCTAAAAGCTGGACAGGTTATGCGGGAATTTACTGCAAGGCAGTTCAGCACCCTCTCCGAAAGGGAACGGATTTCGATGGGGCTTCGCACCTTAAAAGAAACACGAATCACAATCCCTGAATGCACAGCTGTCAAGGGTGAACTTTGTATCGGGCGGATTTTCAGCCCTTATACGAAACAGGAAATCTGCTTTGGAGCTTCTTCAGGAGATGTGATTGGAATTGTGGGAAATAATGGAGTAGGAAAGACAACTCTGTGCAAGATGATTTGCGGCTTGCTGAAAGAGCAATCCGGCACAGTCAGCTATCAGGGTAAAAAGCTGACTCGAAGACAAAGACAGAGGCTCTGCGCTATGGTTATGCAGGACGTAAACCATCAGTTATTTACAGACAGTGTTGTAGACGAATGTGAGCTGGCGGCGCCGGACGCGTCAAAAGAAAAGATTGATAAAATTCTGCAAGGATTTGATCTGCTTTCTTATAAGGAGGTGCATCCTGCCGTACTGTCAGGAGGGCAGCGTCAGCGGCTGGCAGTATGTCAGGCAGTACTGTCGGGGAAAAAGGTAGTGATATTCGACGAGCCGACAAGTGGGCTTGATTATACACATATGATGCAGACAGGTGAGATTATTAAGAAGTTGTCCCACGAGGGATATATAGTTCTGGTAATTACACATGATTATGAATTCCTGAATCTGGTCTGTCACAGTGTGATTCAATTATATGGGCAAGGGGCTGTGAAAGGGAGGGCGCGGAGTGAAGAAGAAATTGAAGAAAAAGAGAAAAAACTGGTTTAGGACACTGCTGTCTTACGCAAATGGAAGGGATGTGGCTTTCAGTTATCCTCTCGATTGTCAGCATTATGAGCGGACTAATCCCTTTTTACTGTGTTTACCGGCTGGTTGATGCCTATATTGCAGGGTCGATTGAAAACTCGGTCATTATCTTTTGGGGAGTAATCGGTATTCTTGCCTATACTGTCAAAGTAGTTTGTTTTGGCTTTTCAACAGGACTTTCACACTATGTTGCGTACTATGTTTTGGAGGGCTTGCGGCTTAAAATCGCAGAGGCTTTTTTGAAAGCTCCTCTTGGAGATGTGCAGGCGCATTCAATCGGGGAGATTAAAAATGTGATTGTAGACAGAATAGAGGAGATAGAGCCGCCTTTAGCTCATATGATTCCGGAGGGCAGCGGGCATCTTGTACTTCCGTCGGTCAGTTTGATTGCGTTGTTCTTCCTTGATTTCAGGGTGGCATTCAGTTCTCTGATATCTCTGCCGATAGGGTTTACGTTCATAATGATTACCTTTGCAATCAGTGGAAAGAGTATGAAAAAGTATATGGAATCCAATGCACGTTTGAACAGTGTGATAGTCGAATACATTGAGGGGATCGAGGTGATCAGGGCTTTTGGAAAAGCCGGCAGCAGTTATAAAAAATATGCCGATACTGTCCTTGAATACAAAGGATTTGTAATTGATTGGCTGAGGAAGACCCGGGTGACAATGAAGCTCGCGTTTGCCTTTATGCCTGCCACACTTTTGGGTGTTGTTCCTGTCGGACTCTATCTGGTTTCCTGTGGCAGCCTTTCGGTATCTGAGGTGATACTTGCCGTTATGTTGGCCCTGTCTATGGTCGTGAGTTTTGCAAAACTGGAAATTTTCGCTAATAGTATACGGCAGATGAAATATACTGTAGATCAGACTGAAGCTTTCCTTAATATGACAAGATTGTCCGAGCCGGAATCTGAAGCTACACTTAAGGGCATAGATGTGCACCTGAAAAATGTCCGCTTTTCTTACTCGGATAAGAGCGGAGAAATCCTACACGGAATTGACCTCACACTGCCTGAGGGAAGCTATACCGCTCTGGTCGGTCCAAGCGGAGGGGGGAAATCCACACTGGCAAGGCTGATTGCAAGGTTTTGGGACGTTTGTGACGGAAGCATCGAAATCGGGGGAGTGGACATACGAAACATTCCCATCTCGCAGTTGTCAGAACTGGTGAGTTTTGTTACGCAGGATAATTTTCTGTTTCAGGCTTCAGTTAAAGAGAATATTCGCATTGGCAACCCTTTAGCAACTGATGAAGAGGTGATGACAGCTGCAAAGAAAGCCTGCTGTGATGAGTTTATTTCAAAGCTGCCGGACGGATATGATACATCTGCAGGTGAAGCGGGGAAAAAGCTTTCCGGTGGAGAAAAACAGCGCATTGCCATTGCACGTATTATACTGAAAAACGCACCGATTGTTATTTTGGACGAAGCCACCGCTTTTACCGACCCGAAAAATGAGCACTTAATTCAACAGTCAATTTCGGAGCTTACAAAAGGAAAGACCCTTCTTGTCATTGCACATCGACTGTCTACGGTGAAAGACGCAGATAAGATTGTTGTTTTAAATGGTGATATAGTAGAAGCAATAGGTACCCATAAGGAACTTTTGAAAGGCTCTCCACTCTACAAAAAAATGTGGAGTGCACACATTGGAGCAAAGGTTAGGACACTACAAGGAAAGGAGGGCAAGACCGATGTTTAGAACGATAAGACGCATTATACTATGGTGTGGGGATTTCAGAAAAAAGCTCTACATAAGCTTTTTCTTCTCATTTCTTTCCGGTTTATCTGCTGCCGCTCCCGCCATATATGCCGGTTATATAATTGGAAATGTTGTGCAGTGGCAAGCCGGAGATTTCAGTGTACCGTCCGGACTTTGGTTGCAGAGTCTGGGCGTGATTTTTGCTACAATTCTGTTGCGGTTTCTTTTTGACTATATGAAAGCAAGGTTTCAGGAAACCATCAGCTATGAGCTGGTTGCAAGAGATCGCTTGGCAATAGGGGCAGCATTAAAGAGAGTCTCTCTGGGATATTTCCAGGAGAAAGACACAGGCATCGTACTCAATTCCATTACCACAGGACTTTATACTCTGGAAAATATGGGAATGCGGATGATAGATACCTTTGTCGGAGGATATTTGAGCTTTTTTTGTATTTTTATCCTGCTTTTTGTCATACACCCCTTTGGCGCATTAATTTGTCCGGCGGGTGTCCTGCTGTCCTTTCTTTGCTTATTTCTTATTTCAATGTACAGCAAAAGAAATACACTTGTCCTAACCGGAGTGAATGAACAACTGACAAGAGCTGCCGTAGAATATAGTAGGGGCTTGTCCGTTGTGAAATCGTTCGGTATGGAGGGAGCGTCTTTTTCCGCATTTAGAAAGGCCTGTATAGAAGCAAGAAAGATTGCCTTGAAAATCGAATGGGGCTTTATTCCGTTTAACTGCTTACACCTTCTTGCGTTAAAAACAGCCGGTATCTCTATGATTATTTCCGTCATAGTAGCAGGACTTTCCGATAATCTTTCCCTGCCTATGGTTTTGGTATTCTCTCTGCTTTCACTGACGGTATTTAATTCGCTTGAGCCGATTGCAGACAGTGCGCATATTCTTTCCGTTATCAATAACGCTATGGATCAGATAGAAACCTTGTCCAAAGGCAACTATATTGATGAAGACGGAAAGGATATTTCACTTTCGGAATATGACATTCATTTTGAACAGGTGAGATTTTCTTACGACAAGGGGAATGAAAAAAGGAATGTTATCCAAGATGTGAGCTTTAAAGCCGCAGAAGGAACGACAACGGCAATTATCGGTCCGTCAGGGAGCGGAAAGACAACGCTTTGCAAGCTTTTAGCACGCTTTTATGACGTGAGCGGAGGAAGGATTACTCTCGGTGGATATGATCTTAGGGAATTTACCTGTGACAGCCTGTTGTCGAATATCTCTATGGTGTTCCAGAACGTTTACCTGTTTAATGACACTGTCAGGGCAAATATCTGCTTTGGGACAGAACAGGCATCAGAGGAAGAGATGATCCGTGCCGCGAAGCAGGCACGCTGCCACGAGTTTATCATAGCTCTTCCGGAGGGGTATGATACTGTAATCGGGGAGGGAGGCTCAACTCTTTCCGGCGGAGAAAAACAGCGCATTTCCATCGCCCGCGCCATTTTGAAGAATGCCCCTGTTGTTATACTTGACGAGGCAACTGCGAGCCTTGATCCTGAAAATGAGCATCTGATACAGGAGGCATTGACAGAACTGACAGTTGGAAAGACAGTGATTGTTATTGCCCATCGGCTGGCAACGATTGAAAACGCCGATCAAATCCTTGTGATCAACGATGGCCGCATCGTTCAGAAAGGCACGCATAGACAATTGGCAGGGCAGGAGGGGCTCTATCAGCGTTTTATCAAAATCCGTAAACAGGCTGAGGGCTGGTCAATTGTCTGAAAGGTGTGTTTTTCATAGAAGTAGCGGAATAGATGTGAGTGTTAAAGCCCGGCACAGCCATACAATCAAGCTATTGCGAAAGGCTGGATTTTGCGTTTTTTCAGGTTGACGAAGCTTGAGCTTAGTATTTATTTATGGTACAATATCAAAAATGAATATGGAAAGGCAAGTATGGAGAATGTTAAAAATAAAGTATAAAATAGTATTTTTAGTATTATCTCTTTTATTAGCAATAACTATCATTACCGGCTGTTTAAACAAGCAAAATTTAGAAAATGATAAGCAAAAAGATAATAAAATGTTTGAAGAAAAATCAATCTCAAAAATTGGAAATAACACTAACAAAGAATTAATATATTCAAATTTAAATAGTGAAACATCAATGAATGAAATAAAATCAATATTTAAAGATTCAGGTATTGAAAATAAATACATTGATAATGTTTTGGTATGGGTTAAGGATTATAACTCGGTAATGAAAGATTGCGAATCCTTTTCTTTAGTTGGAGATTTTATTAAAATACAAGATAAAACTATCTATTATAGTGATTATCCTACAATATCAAGAGAGTGGTTTAGAAAAAATAACAGAGATTATTTTGATGTGCTATGTAGAATAGTTGCTTTTGAATTAAATAAAGGAAATATTATAATAAATAAAACATTATCAAGAGAAAAATTTGCTTGTTGGAATGAAGATGAATCGTGGCTATATAGTGATGGAGTGGCTATTTTTGGTAGAGAAGCTGTTAAAGGTGATTATTCAAAATCAAAACCCTTTCCAATGTTAGATTGGAATGATGAAGATATAGAAAAGTATTTTACACTTTTTAATACCATAGAAATTAAA
>CAUUGW010000083.1:0-6802 GCA_963544785.1 uncultured Lachnospiraceae bacterium
AGCCTTGGTGTCATCGGTGTATACCACGGATTTCGACTTGGAATTTTTGATGACAAACTCCGCCTTACCCGTAGGCACCAGCTTATTCGGATATATTTCAATAAATCCTATCTCATTGCTCTGTGCCGCCTTTGAAAATTCCGTCATCGTATAGACACTGCTCTTATCTTTCTTATTGCCCAAATACCATAGCCCGATGGTCATAAGTAATACTATTAACAAGTATCCTATTAATGCCTTACTGTTTTTTTTCAATTTAAACTTTTCCTTTCAAATCAAAATACCTTAGTTGACAAAACTCAACTTCCCTATATAAGGTAAATTTCTATACCTCTGGTCATAATCAAGCCCATATCCGACCACAAATTCATCAGGTATTACAAAACCCGTATATCTTACATCTACCTGTGTCACTCTTCTGTCCGGCTTGTCAAGCATTGTACATAAAACCAGACTTTTCGGATTCCTTTGTCTTAACAAGTTTAAAAGATGGCTTAATGTCCTGCCTGAATCCACAATATCTTCAACAACTATTACATCTTCACCCTCTATGGATTCGTCCAAATCCTTTATCATCTTTATACTTCCGCTGCTTACCGTAGATGAACCGTAGCTGGACACCGCCATAAAATCAATAGCCAATTCAAGCCCTATATGCTTTGCCAGTTCACATGCAAAAAATACTCCGCCCTTAAGCACACATATAAGCTTGACCCGTTTTTTTGCATAATCTTTACTTATCTGTTCTCCAAGCTCCGCAATCCTTTTGTCAAGTGCCTCCTTGGTTATCATTATATCCACCTTTTCCTTTTTCATAGCTCCTCCTTAACATATCTATTATTAAAGTATTCAACTCTCAAAACAGATCTTGTATTCTCATCTACCAAAAAATCCATACTTCGCCTGACCTTAGGAATATATAAAACCCTATTCTCATAAGCCACAACCGGCAGATACTCCCTGTCATCCCTCGGGATCTTCGCATCAATTAAAATCCTGTTTACTTTTTTGCCTTTGCCGTTCCTTGATATTACCATAAAATCATCTTTTTTTACAGTTCTTATCATCAAATCCGTTTCACAAAGCCTGTCAAAATCAAAGTATTCCGCCTCATAGCCATTATTTCCAATATTTTTTATAAAACTCTTTTCAAAACTGTCAATATTTATCCTTGTAAATATAAAATTGATTGAATTTTTATTATAACTCATCTCACTGTCCGTTTTCAAGTTTTTTAATTCAAGCAATTTAAAAATTTTATCGGTTTCAATATTTTCATTTTTCCTGTTTTCAATAATCAGACTGCCGTATGCGGCTCTTGCCGAAATATTATTAGGAAGATCAATCTTTTTCGGACTCTTGGATAAACAAAGCTTGTAGATGTCATCATAGTTAGCCCTTGTCATATCCTTAGCTTTAAGCTTCGCATCCCTTATCAGCTCATTTAAGGCATAGCTTAAATATTCTTTTTTATAAGCCCCCGCTTTGTTTGTATCTATCTCGATACTGCCCTCATCAATCCTTATCAGCACGTCATCTTTTATTTTATTAATGCTTAAAACAGCAAGTTCATACAGATTATTAAGATCCGAAACGGTATTATTTATATGCTCCGCCGCTCTTTCATTGATATTTTCCGTGATGGACGGCAGGACTATGTTTCTTATCTTATTTCTGGTATAAGCGTTTGTCTTATTGGTGGAATCCTCCACATGCTGTAAATTATTCTCTCTTAAAAACTCTTCTATTTCTCTTCTTTCGACATTCAAAAGAGGACGAATGTACCTATCCCGCATCTTCGGAATTCCCATCAATCCTCTTATATTGGTGCCCCTTGCAAGATTAAACAAAAAAGTTTCTACGACATCATTTGCATTATGGGCTAAGGCTATCTTATCAGCTCCCGTCTCTTTTGCCACTTTGTCAAAACACTCATATCTTAATATCCTTGCGGTCTCTTCCTCCGATTTTTTTATCTCTTTTGCAATTTTCGGAACATCTATTCTTTCGCAAAAATATTCTACATTAAGAGTATCGCAAAGATTCTTGACAAAAGCCTCATCTCTGTCCGCCTCATCCTGTCTTATTCCGTGATGAACGTGCAGAGCCTTAATATTATAATTGTATTTTTTGGACAAAATCGTAAAAATATACAACAAACAGACTGAATCCGCACCGCCCGACACGGTGCATAATACAGTCTTTTTGTCCTTCGGTTCAAAATACTGTTCTAATTGTATTTCCACATTTTCAATCAATTTCTTTGAATAAAATGTCTCCATCATAGACCATTCCCAAATCGCTGCCCGCTATATCTTCAATATATTCATCAGTTTTCATATATTCCTGATAATCAAGCAACTTCTGTGTACGGTATTTTTCTTTCTCAATTTTCTGATTCAGTTCCTTTTCCTTTGCAGTGTAATCCTCCTTGGCACTGAGCCATGATATACCCTGTATCACTGTAAATGCCACGATTATTACAGCAAGAAAAGCTGTCATTTTTATACCCAAGGGAGTTTTTGCCCTCTTCTTTACATGTCTTGCTCGCACAATTTACCCCTCATTATTATCAACATTCTGACTGTAGGTATTTTCGGTATTATCTGAATTACCTGAATTTTTATTATTATCAGTACCTACGATATTATCTACATTTTCAGTATTTTCCGTAGTTCCGGTGTTATCCGAATTTTCGGTGTTGTCTGTAGTTCCGATACTGTCCGTATTTTCGGTATTGCCGATAACATTATTGTCAGTGTCGTAATCACTCTCTTTTATACAATACAAAAATGTTCTGGCATTGTTGAACTCATAGCTGCATGTGACCAGACAGAACAGCTGAGATATGCCCTCAAAACCTCCCTCGGGAAGCTTCTGCTTATTGCCGGCTTTTGATAATCTGCTTTCCACAAAAGCGGCAAATTCTTCATCCGTATCAAATTTTACCTGTCTGCTGCTTCCGTCAGCCTCACCGTAAAAAGCGGCTATGGCTCTTAATTTTATTTCTCTGTCCGGCAAATAAATGTAGACTGTTTTATGTTTCTTAAGATATTTTTCATCTTTATATTTTACAACGTCCTTAAACATAGAGCCGTCTTTCATATGATGACCGTATATCAGATTGTTTTTACCGGTAAAATCGGGGTGAGCAAGCTGATCCAAATAAATAGAGCCGTGTACCGTCTGCTCCCCGTCTATACTCTCGTGCAGGTATCTTAAGTTGTCTTCGGCATCATATAATATAGGATAATCAATATTTGTTCCCGGCACCTTTATATAGCCTATTACATCAGGATTTACACTCTTCCAATACTCAAAATCTATCGGAGATACATAGGGAGGTTCTTGCGGCACTTCTATCCCGTTATCAGAATTGTCTTCTACAGGAACGGTATCGAGCAGTTTTTCCCTTTCTTCATTTTCACGTTTTCGGGCAGCCTCCTTTAACGCCTCTATCTTTTTTGTTTCTTTATAATATCTGTATCTGTCGAAAAAATAGTTTCCTAATGATAACAGTATCATCGAAATAAGGAGTACCCTTACTACAACTAATTTTTTGTCCCTTTTCTTCTTGCCATTTTTCTTTTTTATGTCTTTTTTGCTCTTTGTATCTTTTTTGTTCTTGACATTTTTTTCGCTTTTTATATCTTCTTCGCCTTTGACATCATTTTCGCTTTGAACATTCTTTTCGCTATTTATGTCTTCTTCGCTCTTGGCGTCTTTTTCTCTGTTTGTATCTTTTTTGATTTTTATATCTTTTTCGTTGTTTATATCTTTTTTGTCCTTAACCTCATCAGTGGCACTCTCTAAATTCTCGTTTTTTTTATCAAGTCCCATATTTCCTCTTTTCTATTATATCTCCTTGTTTTCTGAGATATATTCATACATTTGTGAAGCCTCGTCTTTTTTTACTGTTTCGCTTATTTTAAGTATTCTGCAGCTGACAGATTTCCCTGCAAAGCTTACGGTCAGGACATCTCCCACCTTTACCCGGGCTCCGGACTTGGATACCTTTCCGTTTATCTGAACTCTGCCGGCATTACAGGCATCATCAGCTACACTTCTTCTTTTTATAATTCTTGAAAGCTTTAAAAATTTATCTAATCTCATTTTTCCCTATACAATAAGTGGGAGCGAAAAAGCCCCCACTAAAGTTTTATTGACAATTATTATTTCTTCTTGTTGACAGCATCTTTTAATGCTTTTCCGCCTCTAAACTTAGGTGACTTCGATGCCGCTATCTTCATTGGCTTCTTGGTACGAGGGTTCCTACCTGTTCTGGCTGCTCTCTTGGTTACTTCAAATGTTCCGAATCCAACCAATTGAACTTTTTCTCCTTTAGCCAACTCTTCTGTAACCACTTCAACAAAAGACTTCAGTGCTGTTTCAGCATCTTTCTTTGTTAATTCCGACTTCTTGGCTATAGCGGCAATTAATTCAGTCTTGTTCATTAAATTTTCCTCCTTGTGTATATAAAGCACATGCGCTCGTACAACTGCT
The DNA here is from genome assembly GCA_963544785.1 of uncultured Lachnospiraceae bacterium. GTDB lineage: Bacteria > Bacillota > Clostridia > Lachnospirales > Lachnospiraceae > CAUUFM01. Next base: position 4,504 of record CAUUGW010000083.1, read on the forward strand.
GTCCTTGTGCTCCTATGTGTTAAGTTATAACGTATTTATCACACTTTGTCAAGTTTTTTTATGTTAAATTATATACAAAAAATAATCTTTTTATTTCTATTATTTGTAAAAACAGGCTCATTCTATAACAGCTTTAATTTCAGCCTTTAAATGCTCCATGTTGTCATTCACTTCAGCTTCATTTTTGCCGACGGCACCGATATACAGCTTTAATTTAGGCTCGGTACCCGACGGTCTTACACAAACCCATGAATTATTTTCAAGCTGATAATAAATCACATCGGATGTTGGAAGCCCCGTGTTTGACTTAATATTGTTCTCATAGTCAATAAGAGAATCCGTCTTATAATCTCTTACATTAAGCACCTTATATCTGCCGAGCCGTCTTATCTCTTTAGCCCTCAATCCCTGCATGATGGACTGTATCTTCTCTAAGCCTGAAGCCCCTTTCATAGTCAGAGAAACGGTATCTTCCAAATAATAGCCGTATTTCTCATAAAGAGAACACATTGCATCCCAAAGGGTCATACCCTTGTCCTTATAATAGCATGCCGCCTCACAAAGTGCCATAGCGGCAACAACGGCATCCTTATCTCTTGCATATGTTCCTATCAGGCAGCCGTAGCTCTCCTCAAACCCGAAAGCATAAGAGCTGCTTCCCTTCTCTTCGTATTCGGTCATCTTTTGACCTATATACTTAAATCCGGTCAGAACCTCAACCAAATTTACATTATAATGCTTTGCAACGGCATTTGCCATATTGCTGCTCACAATGGACTTAATAAGAACCGATTTGTCGCTTAAAAGACCCATTTTACTTTGAGCCTCTATCTCATATTCCGCTAAAAGGCATCCCGACATATTACCTGTCAAGGTGTGGAACTTTCCGTCTTTATCCCTTACACGAACACCCAATCTGTCGGCATCGGGGTCTGTGGCAAGCACAATGTCCGCGCCTTTTTCCTCAGCCAATTTTAAACCTAAGGTAAACGCCTCATCAGCTTCGGGATTCGGATAGCTCACGGTAGGAAAATTCCCGTCAGGCAGTTCCTGTTCTTTTACCACAAATACATTGGTAAATCCAAGCTCTTTAAGCACCCGCCTCACCGGAATATTTCCTGTTCCGTGTAGAGGAGAATAGACTATTTTTATATTTCCTGCCTGATTTTTAATTGAATCCATATGCTTTATCTGTTTTTTCAGCTCTGCAATATAAGCATCATCAAGGGTGTCGTCAATCACATTGAGCAATCCCTTTTCCTCGGCATAGGATTTGTCTACAGTATGCAGTGTAGAAAAGTCATTTATAGATTGCACCTCGTTCATAATGCCCTTATCATGAGGCGGTGTGATCTGTGCCCCGTCGCTCCAGTAGACCTTGTATCCGTTGTATTCCGAAGGATTATGACTGGCGGTGATATTTATTCCGGCTGCACATTTTAAATATCTTATGGCAAATGAGAGCATAGGTGTGGGCTTTAATTCTTTAAAAATATAGGTCTTTATTCCGTTGGCACAGAGCATAAGAGCCGCCTCGAGTGCAAACTCCTTTGAGTTGTTTCTTGAATCGAATGCGATTGCCACACCCATATCGGCTATACCCTGTTTTTTAATGTAATTGGCAAGCCCCTGTGTACTTCTTCTGATTATGTATTTATTTATACGATTCGTACCGGCTCCCATTATACCTCTGAGCCCTGCCGTGCCGAATTCCAGATCCTTATAAAATCTTTCCTTTATCTCATTTTCATCATCGGCAATTCCTCTTAATTCAGACCTGCACTCCTCGTCGAAATAATCGTTTTTCAGCCAATAGTCATAAAGCTTATTGAAATCTCTCATACTCAAGCCTCCTATACTCAAAACTAACGTCGAATCATATATATTATAGTCTATTTTAAATATTTTTTCCAGTGAATTTTATATGATTTAAAATAATAAAAGCACTCTCTAAGGAGTGCATAAATACTGGGCTACAAGGATTCGAACCTTGAAATGACGGAGTCAGAGTCCGTTGCCTTACCGTTTGGCGATAGCCCAACAACAGGTAGTATTATACATCAAAATTTCAAAAAAATCAAGAACAAATTCTGATTTTTTTATATTTTTTTATATAAACTGAATTTTTATCACAAAAGGTCTATCTCATCTTTGCTAAGTCCGGTGGTCTTGATTATTATATCGGTATCAAAACCCTGCTCTTTCATGTTTTTAGCTACATCCCTAAGACCCTCAATCTTTCCTTCACTTCTTCCAATACTTATACCTTTTTTATATGTTTCAAGTACAACTGACATAT
>CAUUGW010000084.1:0-6699 GCA_963544785.1 uncultured Lachnospiraceae bacterium
AGATGCACTTGTAGAAATGGCTAAGGGCTATGGCGCCTCAGGGCTTTCCTATATGGCTTTCTTAGATGACGGCGGTGTTAAATCCTCTTTTGCAAAGTTTATGAGCGATGATGATATACTCAAGCTCAAGACTTGTATGAAAGCTGAAAATTCGGATTTAATATTACTTGCTGCCGGTGAAAAATCCTTTGTGCTTAATTTAATGGGTGCTATAAGGCTTCATTTAGGAAAAGAGCTTAAGCTTATTGACGAGTCAAAATTCAATTTCCTTTGGATAGTCGATTTCCCGTTGCTTGAATATTCAGAAGAGGATAAGAGATATGTGGCTATGCACCACCCGTTTACAATGCCTATGGACGAAGACATTCCACTACTTGACACCGATCCTACAAAGGTCAGGGCAAAGGCATATGATATTGTCTTAAACGGATATGAGATAGGTGGCGGCAGTGTCAGAATTTTTGATCCGGACATACAAAACAAGATGTTTTCCATGCTTGGGTTTACAAAAGAGCAGGCTGAAAACAGATTCGGATATCTGCTTTCTGCATTCAAGTACGGTGTACCGCCGCATGCGGGGCTTGCTTATGGGCTTGACAGATTGATTATGCTCATTACCGGAACGGATAATATAAGAGACGTAATAGCGTTCCCCAAAGTAAAAGATGCATCCTGTATGATGACTAACGCACCGAGTATTGTAGATGAAACTCAGCTTTTGGAACTGGGAATAGCGATAACTGAAAATTCAGATAACTAAGATTTAGGATAAGGAGTAATTGTGTTACCATATTATTTTGACAATGGAGTTATAAGATTACCGAGCTACGGTTTTATGATAGTAATAGGCATTTTGTGGGCATCATATCTGTCCTACAAGGTTGCCGATAAGAGAATAAGGTCTATATACGGTTCTTTATATAAGGACGTTAAAACCCGTCTTCCAAGAGGAGAAAATATGATGGATATTATATTTACCGCAATCCTCTTCGGATTTATAGGCGGAAAGCTTTTGCATATTTTGCCGAATTTGTCAACTGTTTTAAAAAACGGCTCTATAACGGATATTATCAGCAACGGCTTTGTGGTTTATGGCTCTATAATAGGAGGAGCAATAGGCGTATGGCTGTATTGCCGTTTGAAAAAAATTGATGCTTTGACGGGATTTGATAATATTATGCCGTTTGTGTCGCTGGCACAGGGATTCGGAAGAATAGGCTGTTTTTGTGCGGGCTGCTGCTATGGAAAGCCCACGGACGGACCTTTTGCGGTAGTGTTCAGAAGCGAGTTTTCTCAGGCGCCTACAGGAATACCCCTTATTCCTACACAGCTTATCTCAAGTGCTGGAAATTTCTGTTTTTTCCTGATTTTGCATTTAATCAGCAAGAAAAATGAAAAAAGAGGTTTCACTACGGCGTGTTATATGTTACTGTACAGTGTGGGCAGATTTATTATAGAGTTTTATAGAGGTGACAGCATAAGAGGCTTCATCGGAACTTTATCGACATCGCAATTTATAAGTATTTTTATATTTATCTTCGGTGTTGTTTTGATGATTTATTCTTTAAAGCATAAGAATAATAATTATGCAGATATTGATATAAAGTAATTTTATCAGGAGGAGCATATGCAAAATTTAGAGTTTTTAGCTAAAGAGTATCCGGAATTAGCTGAGGCAATCAAAAATGAGGAAAAAAGGCAAAACAGCCATATTGAGCTGATTGCTTCTGAAAACTGGGTGTCTGAAGCCGTAAAAGAGGCTGTAGGCAGTGTACTTACCAATAAATATGCGGAAGGATATCCGTCAAGGAGATATTACGGCGGATGCGAGTATGTAGATGATGTGGAAAATATGGCTATTGAAAATGCCAAAAAGCTGTTTAAATGCGAGTATGTGAACGTTCAGCCTCACTCGGGGGCACAGGCTAATTTTGCCGTATTTTTTGCACTTTTAAATCCTGAAGACACCTATATGGGTATGAGTCTTGATCAGGGAGGGCATTTAACACACGGAAGCCCCGTTAATGTATCGGGAAAATACTTTAATGCAGTATCCTACGGGCTTGATGAGAAAGGCTATATTGATTATGAGAATGTGAGGAAGCTTGCAAAAGAAAACAAGCCCAAGCTTATTATAGCGGGAGCTTCCGCCTATTCGAGAAAGATAGATTTTAAAAAATTCAGAGAGATATGCGACGAGATCGGTGCATTATTTATGGTGGACATGGCCCATATTGCAGGGCTCGTGGCTGCGGGGCTGCATGAAAGTCCCGTTCCCTATGCCGATGTTGTGACAACTACCACTCATAAGACCTTAAGGGGACCGAGGGGCGGTATGATTTTATCAAGCAATGCCGTTAATGAAAAGTATAATTTCAATAAGGCGATTTTCCCTGGGATTCAGGGCGGACCTTTAATGCATGTCATAGCCGGAAAGGCCGTGTGCTTTAAGGAGGCTTTAAGTGATGACTTTGTAACCTATCAAAAACAGGTGTTGTCAAATGCTGAGGCTTTAGCCGAGGGCTTAATCAAAAGGGGGCAAAAAATTGTATCGGGCGGTACGGATAATCATTTGATGATTATGGATTTATCCGATAGTGAATTTACCGGAAAAGATGTAGAAAAGCTTTTAGATTCGGCAAATATTACCGTTAATAAGAACACAATACCTAATGAAAAGAGATCACCGTTTGTGACAAGCGGTGTACGTCTTGGAACTCCGGCGGTTACCACTCGAGGATTAAAGGAAGACGATATAGATAAAATAGCGGAGGCTGTTATGTTGGTGGTAAACAGGGGAGAAGCCGGCATAAATGATGCAAAAAATATAGTGAAGGAGCTGACGGATAAATATCCGCTTATATGAAGAGCTTAAATGATTGGGCTTATGGCAGGTTTGAAATAAAAAAGCCTGCTTTAGAGCTTAACCTGAAAAAAATAGCAGCTGATATTAAAGAGGGAGAGAGCCTCGAAGGAAACCTTATTATAAGTACCGGAACTGATATTGTAATAAATGGATACCTGAGTTGCGACTCTCCTTTTATTAAGTTTACCCAAAACAGCTTTAATGATACACGTATTAAGCTTGAATATACGATTTTTACGACCGGTCTTTTTGCAGGAGATGAAAACAACGGTATTATAAGGTTTTTTACCAACCTAGGCATTGTTAATCTTCCTTTTAATCTGAGAGTGTTACCGCCGTCTTTAACCGTCGGAAATTTGACTGTAAATAATTTTGAGGAATTTGTAAATCTTGCAGCTGAAAACCACAATACCGCCACGGATTTTTTCTTTAACGACGGATTTGAAAGAATTGTTTTAGGCAATGATGCAGATAAAAAAGCCGTCTATAAGCAGGTGATGTTGTCACAATACAGAAAAGATGCGGTGGATAAATTTTTATGTGCCTGCGGTCTTAAAAAGAACCAATTTATAAGATTTGCGGATACCAATACCAACAGGGTATTTGCTCCGAAAGATGTTACGTCTTATTCTTTCGGTTTGAGGATAGAAAACAGAGGGCATACCGATATATGTGCGTCCTGTAACTGTTCTTTTATTGAACTTGATACCGATATTATTGAGGTAGGCGACAATGATGCAAGTGACATTGTAAATTTCAGATATAAAATAAAACCTGAAAAATTAAGAGAGGGTATAAACGAGGGATTTATTCATCTTGATAATGATTTGCAGAGAATTACCTACAGGGTTTTGGCGGACAATTCAGTATTGACGGAGATTGAAAAAAAGAAGCTGAGTAAAAAAAGAAATTTAATCATTATTTTAATGAATGAGTACATAGATTTTCGTTTGGGCAAGCTTAAAAAAGAGGAATGGGCGGTTAAGAGTTTAGAATATATAGAGATGCTTGAAAAGCTGGACAGCAGAATATTTATTAAACTCTACAAGGTACATTTGCTCCTCGGCATTAACAATATTGAAAAGGCAAGGCTTCTGCTTTACAGTATAAATATTGATAATGAGGACGATCTCACAAATAAGGCTTATTTTTTATATTTGGTGGCATTTTTTAAAGATGATGAAGATTTTGCCGATGAGCTTAAGAGTGATATCATAAAATTCAGAAATGACAGACCTGAGCTTTTTTCTTTATTATGGTTTTTACTGTTTTTGAATGATGAATATGTAAACGATGTTCATAAAAGGTTTAAGGCATTAAAGGAACAATACGAGCTTAGCAAAGACAATGCGTTGCTCTTGTGTGAGGCTGCGGTAATGCTTAACAAAAATCCGGAACTTTTAAGTGAATTTTCGGATTTTGAGATACAGGTGTGCCACTTTGCTTTAAAGCGAGATATGATAACGGGAGGACTTTGGAATGCCGTCTTTCATACCGCTACCTTTGCAAGGAGTTTTAAAGTCGGGGTTTATCGCCTTTTAACTGCGGGTTATGACAGATATTTGACCTTTGACAGACTGGAGGTAATATGCGGATATTGTATTACCGGAGGTTGTATAGGGGAATCTTTTCTGCCGATTTATGAGCAGGCCATTATGCAGGGTACTGCGATTACGGGAGTCTATGAATACTATCTTAAAAGTCTGCCGTTATACTTGGAAAAACCGGTGATTAAACAGGCACTGCATTATTTTAAGTATAAAACCGATATTTCCGATGAGGATAGGGCTATTTTGTACGTAAATATTCAAAAATACTATATTGATGATGAGATTTTTTTAGAATATGCCGAAACAATTAAAAATTTTACCTTGGAAATGCTGTCTAAAAGAGAGGTGAACAACAACCTCATATATCTGTATAACAATATCCTTAAAGTAGATGATATTAACGCTCAAAATGTCGATGCTACAGCTTTTATCTCACTTCTTTCGATAGTAAAAATAAAAAGAGATGATGCGGTGGCGATAAGGGTAGTGGACAGTAGATTTAAAAGACCTATAAGCGTAAACCTTGACGGATTGACAGCCATTGTTCCCATAACTTCAAATGATGTTTCTATTGCCTTTGAATTAAAGGACGGCAGAGTTTATTTTGACAAAGATTTGATTACAGTTACAAAAATTTTAAATAGGCCCGATTTATTAAATGCCTGTTCAAATTACAACGTTGATTGTTTTGAATATCAGGTTTATAAGAATGACTATATAAATCTTGCAGTATCGGATAATTTGGCGGATGATTTTAATATTTTATGTAATAATGAGGCGGTGAGCTATTTTGCCGAGAATCCCTATGATGACAGAGCATCCGATTATATAGAAACCGCCGATATAAGATATATGAATCTTTCATCAAAAATTGACATAGCAAGTCTTTATATACTTTACAACAGGCACAGTGATGCATTAAAGTTAATGAGTAATTACGGATATTACGGAGTAAACTTGGAACAGCTGTCCGATTTTTGCGAGGGGCTTATAAGGCTTGATAATAAGGAAGAGTTGCAAAAAATACTCGATGATTCATGGTTTGTAAATCTTTGCACACATCTTTATAATAATGGCTCAAGAAGCCGAAAGCTAATATCATTTTTATCGCTCTGTATGCAGGGTGATATACAGGAATTGGTAAAGCTTTGGGAGAACTGCGGTTTTTTAAAGCTTGAAAAGACCGGACTTGAGGAGCGGATTTTACAGCTTTCCTGCTATTTAGAGGTATATGATCCCATCACTCTTGCCGTATATGAGAGCTATATTCAAAATATTGTAAATAAAAAAATTGCTCTTGCCTACCTTTCATTAATTGCTTTCAATTATTACATACTTAAATCAAAGATTGACAATCAAAAAAGGATCTTTTTTCATATTATAAATTATTTTATGAATTTTAAAAATCTTTCGGGAGTGTGTAAAATGGCTGCACTTGATTATCTTTCTACCAAGCCTGATTTTACCAAGGACGAGAATGCATTTATTTTATCTGTAATAAAGGAGCATATAGACAGGGGCATATATTTTGATATTTTTGATGAGTTTATACAGATATTATCGGATGAGAACTTGTTAATTGAGGGCATAAAGAGGCAGAAACGATATGTTATTCATATAGATGATGCCGGAAGACTGGTTTTGATTAAATACAAGCTTTTAAATAGTGACGGGATGCCGATAGATTCTATGAGCGATTTTCAAAGAGCCACAATGCAGGAACTCTATCCATGTATATATATAAAGGATTTTATTATATTTGCTTCGGAATCAATAAGATATATAATTGTATGCTTTGAGGGCGAAACTGAAAATGAACTGTATGAAAATACCGTTACCGTAAAGAAAAGAAAATTTACCGAAAAAAACAGGGACAGATATGAGCTCGTAGAAGAATTATTATTATCAAAGGGCACTGATACGGAAAGGGTGCTGTACGAAAAAATATCAAAGCTTGATATGATAAACAAAGATATGTTTTTGATTAGATAGGGGATTTTTATGGCTTACAGTTTTGATGATACAATAGCCTTCAGCTTGGATATCAGACACGGCTCATATCAATTAAGCTATTACAAAAAAAACTTTGATGAGCCGCAGATGATAGTGGACAGGCTTGATGATACAAAATCGGGGCTTGATTCCACTGCATATATTTTTACTAATCCGATAAATGGAGAAAAAGAGGTCGATTTCAGCCACATACAGCCTATACACGAAAATATGCCTCCGGAACGTATAATCGGAGATATTTTTTATGACGATTTGACAGACAGTTCGTTC
>CAUUGW010000085.1:0-6655 GCA_963544785.1 uncultured Lachnospiraceae bacterium
ATCAGCTATTTTAGGGTTGGCATTGGTAACTCTTGCTAAAAAAGAGCTTTTTCCCGCATTAGGCAAGCCTACAAGTCCGGCATCGGCTATCAGTTTAAGTTCCAATATAATATCCAATTCCTTAGCATCTTCTCCGGGCTTGGCATACCTTGGGGTCTGCATAGTAGAAGTGGCAAAATGCATATTTCCGATGCCTCCTCTGCCACCATTAAGTATAGTAAATTTTCCGTCGGTAGATGACATATCTACTATGACCTTTCCTGATTGCGCATCTTTTATGATAGTGCCGTCGGGAACCTTTAAAATAATATCATTTCCATTTTTTCCGTGGCAACGTCTTTTTCCGCCCTCTTCACCGTCGGTAGCACTATACTTTTTATTATAATTGAAATGTCCTAATGTATTTAATCCCTTTTCTACAACAAAAATAACATCTCCGCCATTTCCGCCGTCTCCACCGTCAGGTCCTCCATTCGGTACATATTTTTCTCTTCTAAAAGAAATATGACCGTTTCCGCCTTTTCCTGAACGAACAGTAATTTTAGTAATATCTTTAAACATTAAATCTCCTATTATTTAAAAAAATCCCTCCTACACAAATAGGAGGGAATAATGTTTAACTAAATCAAACAGCTTCTTCTCTTTCAACAATTGATACTTGTTTTCTATCTCTACCTTTTCTGGAAAAACGAACGATTCCGTCCTTTAATGCAAACAAAGTATCATCTTTACCACGTCCTACATTAACACCCGGATGAATTTTTGTACCACATTGTCTATATAAAATATTTCCTGCTTTTACAAATTGCCCATCTGCTCTTTTTGCTCCAAGTCTTTGAGATGCTGAATCACGACCATTCTTTGTAGATCCGACTCCCTTTTTATGAGCAAAAAACTGAAGGTTCATATTTAACATTTGTTACACCTCCCTTGTGCTAAAATTAACAAATTCTCCATAAAGTCCGTTTTTATTCGACAAGTCTTTCATTCCAAGCTCAAATGCCTTAATTAAAAGCTCACTGTCCTTAGATGGTGTGTCTTTAAAAATACATTTAATATTTGCACCGACTTCATCTAAAGATATTAAAGCCTTATCCTCAGTAAATTTTTCAATAGAATTTATAGTATTTATTGCACTGAATGAAACAGCCGCACATACTATATCCTCTCCGCTTTCTGCATAACCGGAATGTCCGTTTACCCAAAATCCCAGATAATGCCCGTCTTTAGACTTTATGATTTCAACATTCGTCATCAGTTACGATAATGAATAAATTAAAGATTGATTTTTTCAATCTTCAGTCTTGTATACTGCTGTCTATGACCTTGCTTTTTGTGATAACCTTTTTTAGGTTTATACTTGTATACAATAATCTTTTTGTCCTTGCCGTTTGCCAATACAGTAGCTGTAACCTTGCTTGCGGCAACTTCTTTTCCAACTTTTAAAGCTCCGTCATTTACCGCTAATACATTGTCAAATGTGTATGCAGTATTTTCTTCAACGCCAAGCTTTTCTACTTTTATTATATCGCCTTCGCTTACCTTATACTGCTTTCCGCCTGTTTCAATAATTGCGTACATTTAGGTTCCTTCCTTTCTTGCAGTACTCGCCGATTGCGGTAACTTAAACAGTTTTAAAACCTCATCGAGCGGCATCTTATAGAATATAGCATAAATATAATTTTATGTCAATAGATTGGTTGATTAAGTCCTGAAATTTAATTATATTATCCCATTATTTTGCAACTCTCTCATCTCTTCATCAGATAAGCCGAAAATCTCTTTGTTATGCTGTCCGAGTGTAGGTGACGGAAAATCAACGGAACCCGGAGTTTTTGAAAGCTTAGCCACAACCCCTTGAAAATACAAATCTCCTGCCGTCGGGTGCTCACAGTGTACCAACATATCACGAGCCTTTATTTGCTGATGTTCAACTACTTCTTTTATGTTAAGGACTGAACCTGATGGAATACCGAACCTTTCCATTATATCATCTATCTCTTTTTTCGTATATTGTATCGTCCAATCCTGCAAAATTTTTTTCAATTTTAAATTATAGTTTTTAAATCTCAAGTCATTTGTCTTAAATTCGGGATCTTCAATAAGGTCTTCTCTGCCGACAGCATTGCAAAGTTTAGGCCAGAAACTGTCATTTGCAATAGCAATGGTAACATATCCGTCTTTACACTTATATAAATCAAAAGGAGCTACTGATGGAGATAAATTACCTATTCTATCCGCTATTTTTCCGCTCATAGTATAGGCTAAAACAGCCGAGTCCAACAGTGAAAACATTGAGTCCATCATAGATACATCTACCAGTTGCCCCTGACCTGTTCTTTGTTTATGAAACAGTGCAATTAAAGCCCCTATGACCTGATACATACCTGATACGGTATCTGCAAGAGACGGACCCGCCTTTACCGGAAAACTGTCAGGAAAGCCTGTAATTCCCAAAAAACCTCCCATAGACTGTGCTATGATATCATAACAGGGTCTTTGCGATAACGGTCCTGTCTGTCCGAAACCTGAGCCTGATACATAAATTACATCAGGATTGAATTTTTTAACGGTTTCATAGTCTATTTTCAGATTTTTTGTAACTCCGCCTCTATAATTTTCCCATATAATATCAGCATCTTTAATTAAATCATAAAACATTTCAAGACCTTTTTCAGACTTTAAATTAAGAGTAACACCTTTTTTATTTCTATTCACAAGAACATAATAAGCACCCTCTTTGCTTTTTTCTTCAAAAGGTCCCCATTTACGACTTTGATCTCCGTTTACAGGCTCGACTTTTATTACTTCGGCACCATAATCTGCAAAAAACATAGTACCGAAAGGTCCGCTAAGAGCAGTTGTAAGGTCTACAACCTTTACTCCCGCTAAAGCTTTTTCTCCTAACATATTACCTCACTCAATCCGAAATTCTATTCAAAATCTCTTAAAGCTTCTTTATCGCCCACGACAATCAGGTCAGGATGAATTTGTAATATAGATGCCGGTATCTTAGGGGTGATTTTCCCTAATAATGCCTCCTTTAATATATCAGCCTTATCAGCCGAATTAGCCATTAATAAAATTTTCTTTGCCTGCATAATGCTGCCTATCCCCATAGTATAAGCATATTCAGGCACCTCAGATTTTGATGTAAAAAATCTTGCATTTGCTTCAACGGTGCTGTCTGAAAGTTTTACGCAATTAGTACCTTTTGAAAAACTGTCATTCGGTTCATTAAAACCGATATGCCCGTTATGTCCGATTCCCAATACCTGAATATCTATTCTGCCTAACCTTTCTATTGCCACATCATAATTGGCACAGGCAACTATAGGGTCTTCCTCAATACCGTCAGGTATGAAAATATTATTTTCATCAATATTAACTCTTGAAAAAAGGTACCTGTTCATAAAATAATGATAACTTTGATTATGATTTTGAGATAAACCCTTATATTCATCAAGATTAACAGTTTTAACATAAGAAAAATCTATCTTGTCATTATTATACATTTCAACCAGCTGATCATACATTCCTATTGGTGTAGAACCCGTAGCCAAGCCGAGAACACAGTCCGGCTTTAATATAATCTGCGATGAAAGTATTTCAGCAGCTCTAAGGCTCATTTTTTCATAATCGTCTTCTTTATAAATTCTAATCATTGATGTCACCTCTATACCTTATTGTAAAAAATTATATTTGTGTCAATACAAAGTTCAGGTCGTCTACCACCTCATCAACGTCAAGATTATGAACAAAACAAGCCTGCTCCAGTGTTTCCGTATCAGATGATGAACAACCCAGACAATGCAACCCTTCGTGCATTAAAATCGGCATAATAACAGGGTCAATCATTATAATATCCCCTATCAGCATATCCTTTGTTATAGTAAAATCTACCGCCATAATATCTCCTCCAAAAAAATTACTTTTTATCGGTTTTCGGCTCTTTCATAGTTTCAAATATAGTATTCAACTTGTCTACAGCCTCATTCATAGTTTTAAAGTTACTTTCAAAAGCTTTCTTATAAGGATCAATATCTCCGTTACTTTTAAAGTCATCCATAGCTGTCTTTAAATTATCAAGAGAGGTAAGGACAGGTTGTATCACATTATCAATCTCTCCCTGCTTGTCTTTAAATCTTTTAGACGGCTTAATCTCGGCAAATTCCTTAAATATCTTATAAAGATCATCTTTAGCCGCCACCGCTTTATCATAGGCTTCCTTGTCATCTTTTTCCACATAAGATTTTAAAGCATTTATATCATCTTTGTATACCTTAGATAAGGCATCAGCATTATCGGATAACTTCCCTCTGTAAATGCCTGAATTATCTACACAGGCAAATAACGAAAACATTAAAATTAAAAAAGCGACAACGAAAAAACTCCTGCCTAATTTCAGCGTTCTGAAAGGCGTGTATTTAGGCTTGTTGCTTCTTTGAATAGCCTTATTTGTATCCTCTGATTTATAACTGTCACTACCACGCATAATTCTGTCCTCCTTATAAATTGTTTTATAAATTATACTCTTAATAAATCTTATGTTGAAAAATGCAATTTGTCAAGTGTTTTTGCAATATCTAAGGTATCTATTGTACTGACGCTAAGGTCTTTCCAAAAAGCTCACCTCTGAATACTTAATAACTTTTTTTGCCATAAAATTTGAGCATAATTCTCCTATTTTACTTGAAATAATACCATTTTTTTCAAACTCTTCACACAGGTGTTTTGAGTTATCGGTTAAAATCAGCATAGACCCGTAAGAATTAATCTTATATGGATTTTTCTTTAACGTCTCACAAACCTCTATGGTTTCCTGCAACAAGATGAATTTTTCCATATCCACCTCAAATCCCGAATTAAAATGCTCAGACATCTCATAAAGTGCGGCTTCTATACCTCCTCTTCCGATGTTCTGACAAAAAATTGCACTGTTTTCAATAGCAATCTTAGACATGTAATAGGTATTAATGTTACTTAATAAATTCAATGAATTGTCTAAAAACGACATAGATAAGGTATTATTTAATATATCCCTTTTTTGATTTATTAAATAAGCCGTTCCGTATAAGCCGAGATAACCCGCTAAAACTATTTCAGCCCTTTTTTTATATTTTCCGGTGATGCCTGCAAATGCTTCACCTACTCCCAACACATCTATTAAGATTCTGTCCGTTCCGGAATAAAAATTCGCATTTCCGATAACAAACACAGCCCCTAAGTCCCTTGCAACAATAGACATAGCGGCTGTTAATTTCTTTATATAGCTTTCCTTTATATCCCTTGTAAAAGAAAGATTTGTAATTAAAATTTTCGGTATATTCCCTATGCTATATAATTTGTCAGCCACCATATCAAGTATTTTTACAGCTAAATCTATAGGAATGCTTTTACTTATCTCCAAGGTTTCCATAGAATAAGAAGCTCCGTCAATATTAAAAGCGGAAAATGAAACTATGTTATTCCTTGATACCGATTTATTACAGCTTTGTTTTAATATAGTCCTTTCAACCATATTAAAAGGTAAATTTTCTATAAAAATATCCTCAATCATCTATCGAAAAATACCTGAAAGCATAGGTAACACCATAGCTAAAATTATTATCACAGCCACTATAGTAGCTATCAATCTTCTGTGTTTTTTCATTTATCTCTCCTTTTGCTTAATAAAATTACAATAATCAGTTAAAATACAATCGGTACAAATCGGCTTAATCGCCTTGCATTTATCTCTTCCGAATGCTATCAGCATAATATTTATCGCTATCCATTCATTCTTAGGCAACTCTTTCATAAGATCATACTCTATCTTTACAGGATCGGAATTTTCGGTAAGTCCGAGTCTGTTTGAAATCCTTTTTACGTGAGTATCCACCACTACACTGGGTTCCTTAAAAATAGCCCCCCGCAAGACATTGGCGGTCTTTCTTCCGACACCGGGCATACGGGTCAAAAGATTGATATCACACGGCACCTCTTCTTTATATTCTTCACACAGAACCCTCATACAGCCCTGTATATTCTTTGCCTTGTTCTTATAAAAACCTGTAGAATGTATATCTTTTTCAAGTTCTTTAATGTCCGCCTTATATAATGCCGTAGGAGTCGGATATTTTTTGAACAGGTCTTTTGTAACCTTATTTACCATATTATCCGTACACTGTGCACTTAAAATAGTAGCCACCAATAATTGCCAAGGCTCATTATAATCAAGATAACATTCAATTGTAACAGGATAATTACTATGCAGAATTTCCAATATTTCTAAGATTCTTTTTTTAAATCTCATTTAATTAACCGTTCTCTTTTTGACTTTTAATTATCTTAAGCCTTGAGAATTCTTCTCTTTCTTTTTCTTCCAACGCATTACTTATGTTTTTTACCAATTCGGTATAATAAGGAATCGTAATATTTTGAAGAGCATTAGCTCTTTTTTGAGTTTTCTTTATGCTTACGGCAAGCCTGTATGCACCGGTTTCTATAGTAGATAATTGAATAATCAGTTGCTTTACCTTCTTAAAACGAACTCTTGCCTTATCTATAGACTCGGTCGTAGAATAAAAGGTATAATGCGGATAAATCTTATTACTTATCTCTTCAGAAACTATAGGAATTTCAGTACCCATTATGCTTCTTAATTTTATCCTTA
>CAUUGW010000086.1:0-6611 GCA_963544785.1 uncultured Lachnospiraceae bacterium
TTTTATACCCCAATTATAGTCTATCCATCACCTTTAGTCAAGCCTATTTTTTATTATCAAATTAAGCAAACACATCTCCGGTTATTTCCTTGTATTGCTCCTTTGTGATTTCTCCGAACGGATTATCTTCGGTTATGACCGCTCCTTTTAACTCTTCCTTAGTCACCCAATTGTTTTTATATGCTATCTCCCAAAAACTCATTACTTGTTACCCCCTTTCAGATTTTTTATTTCTTTTTGCATTCGCATAATATCAATACTTGACTGTGCCTGTTTTTTACCAAGATTTGTAATGAGATTATCTTTTTTAATACTGTTAAGCTTTTCCCTTGATAACTGTTTGCCAAGCTCCACTATTACAGCCTGTTTCCTTTTTAATTCTTTTATAGAATCAATCCTATGAAAAATCATTCAAATACACCTCCTATCGAAGAAATAAAGCAGTCACCCGTTGCATTATTTCTATCTACCGCAACTCTAATATTTACACCCCACTTATCCGCCGTTTTTGTTTCATTTGCTATAAAAATCTTGGAATTATTCAAGACCGCACGTGTTACGTCTTGCCACGTCGGCTTATCATCAAAAGCATTGTTACATATTTCAATACGCATTTCAGCACCGTCAGGAACAGTACGACCGACATTTATTATAGCCTTAGTAACTCTGTCATCAGCCTCTAACGGCTTTTTTAACTCCAATAAAATACTTGTTTCATTCTTTGAAAAAGTAAATACCTTTTCGGCTGTTCCGCCCTCGCTGTCCCGTACTTCTATTTTAAACTTATGTTCTCCGTTGAGTATCATCTGCCAGTCATATTCTGTTATACTGTCCTTGATTTCTTGTCCTCTTCGTGCTTCGCATTTCATTATTAACTTCCCGTAAAAATATTTATTTACCGTTAAGCTTTGCTCCTCTTCTTCATTCATTATGGTATAAATTATATCAAACGGTCCGGTTTTAAGCCCCAGATTGCTGTTAACGGGAGTCAGTATTTCAGGGTCGGCATTATTTATGACTTTTTTAATTTCACTTGTAACATACCCTGAATTTCCTCCCCGATTATCATATGCAGCTACTCTATATCCTACAGTGTCCCAGCCTTTTATAATATTGTCCGTATATTCTTTGTCTATCCCTTTATAAATCCTGCTCCAGTTATTATTATCAACTTTTCTATCAAGTCCATACTCTATCTTGTCACCGTCAGGATCGGTTGCAGTACCCCAGCTTATTATTGCCTGTTTCCCCGACCTGATTCTGTCAGGTATTGTAATGCCGTTAGGATTGCTCGGCGGTTTAATCCCTTTCATCTCATATGCACCATTTGAATTAGGTTTGTCAAATACTTCAATATTTTCATTAACATTGCAAAGAGGTCGTATACCACTACAAATAAAAGCAGAATTTTCCCCAAGTACCCCATTTGAACCGACCAAATGTACACAGAAACTGTTGGATATACTGGGTGACCTAAGCCACCAATTCCATGGAATATCACTTTTAGTTTGATATCCTAAATTTTTAGACTGCTCTACAGCCTCTACTGTTAAGTATGCTTTTCTTGAACTATCACCGCTAAATAATGCCAGTTTCTCACCCTCTGTTGCTGTGTCTGTACTTCTCAACCCGACTTCTGTAGCTGAAGCTAAAAACACTCCGGCATATATATTTTCAAGACATTCATTATCTGCATGAGGACTATATGTTATTAGGGTAGAACTCATTAAGGCATTTTTTAATTTCTTTGAAAAACCTGTTAAAAATCCACTTTCTTTGTCATAGGCACTGTTTCTCTCAAATAGATTCTCTGCTTTTGGTGGAGCATCGTATACGTGCAAATCTCTGTACCAACTTCCATTCCCATGTAGCCAACCGTGAATATTTGAAACCTTATAGTAGTTGTTTCCGCTTGTATCTCTCCCAAAATTGATGTTTTTTGGCTCTTTAGCATCCACTGCCTTTAAACTTATGATATTTTTTGTTATAAGAGTAACAGAATTGCTCGGATATCCTTTATGATTCTTATCAGCAACAAGCCATACAATAGGTTCACCTAAATATTTTGTATCATTGTCCACAACCCTCGTACCTATCGGCAAATCCTTTAATAACATAAACTCCCTCCTAACACTCTATCCTTTGTTTTTCTTCGTTAAAATTGCCCTTTTTAACAGTTATTCCGTCCAAATCATCAAATCTTATTAAAAACGGATTCTTAGTTATATCATTAAAAATCGCATTATTAAGTCTGTCAATCTTTGACTTCAATTTTTCAAGCTCCAACAACACATCATCTGTCGCCGTAAGCTTTTCCCAGTTTCCCTCATTAAACACCTGCAAAGACTTATTTATTGCACGAATACCGTGTACCCCGTTTTCATCAGTAACAAGACTGTTTATATGTTGTGCCAACAACACTTTTTCTATATATTCCCGATATTCTTTAATAAAATTTGTGAGATTTTTTTCAAAATATTCAAACCCCTCATACATTCTCTGTAAAAGACCGCCCGAATCCGCATTTATATAAACATTAACACTCTCACTGATTTTAAAATAATGGTTATATTCCAATGCTGTAGAATAGTTACCTTTTTTAGTAAACATCAAATCAGCCATTTCATCGTCTAATGTGACGGATATAGCATACAATATTTCATTATCCGTACCCTTTTCTTTAGCCCATATACCTATTTCCCTTACCTTATAATTTTCATTTACAGCTTCATTTGAAAGAGTACTCCTTATAACAGTTTCTTCTCCCTGCCTTGAAATGTGAAAATCATCAAAAGTTTGCCTGTATTCCTTTAATTCGGTTCTGTCTTTTAAATCATCAAATTTATCATAAACACCGCTCCCCGACTTCAAGGCGGTAAATTCCATTGCAACACCTTCCGCTTGGCATTTATTCAACAACTCTCTGCCCTTGTTCGTTACAATACACTTTATATTTCCCATACTCACTCCTTATTCATATATAAAATCCTTGAATTTAGCTGACGTTTTATGAACACCGATGTAAAGATTATTAACTTTCCTCTTATGACTTATCTTTATTTTTTTCAACATACTCCTTGCCGACTTAACCCTTTTAACAATAGAATTTAAATACTCCAAACTGTTTTCTGATAAAGGGCTGCTCGTCACTATATCGAACAAATACGGCTTTGTATCCGGCATATCAAACCACTCTTTAACTGTTGATTTTCCAAGCACCGCATTAACCAAAATTTCAAGTGCCTTTTGTGTTCCCGATATTTTATGCAATCCGGAAGCAATCTTAATCAGCTCCCTTTTTCGCTCTATCGGTAATGATTTATCGTAATATAAAGCATCAAGCTCCGAAGCCATATAATCACACAGCTTATCAGGCATTTTATCTATATCACCGAAACAATCCGATATATTGATTTTAGACTTTATCCTGTCAATCTCTCTTCTTATCGCATAAGACAAAGCTTCTGTACTCGAATTATATTTTATTTTTTCAGGTAATATATCAGTTAAATTTATATCATACACAGTAATCATATATCACCCTCCGTTGCCCTCTTCAAGTTCATCAACCGACAAATCACTGCTTTTACTATCTGTCGTTCCCTCACACTTCAAAACACTGTTTTCAAAATTTGCCACCTCGTCAGGTTTAAGCTGCACATATCTGACATTATCAGTTGCGTATTCCTTGCTTATATCCCTACATTTATTTTCTATAAGAATGACAAACAGTCTATCCAATTCAAATACCCCGCCTAATTTGGACGTAAGTTTATTCTGATATTCAGCTACATCTTTATTTACCTTTTCTTGTATCTTAGATAAATTATCAGCATCCTGTTTATCAATCCAATATAACAAGTTATAATCAATCTCTACTTTCTTCGCCCTCTTAAATGTCAGCTTATCGGTAGCCACCCTAATACCGTTATTATCAAGATATTTGCGTATCCTATCCACCCTGTTGTCAAAATCCGATTCCAAATGCTTCGGATAAAGCAAGGTTATTTCAAGCTCGCCTTTCGGATTCCCCTCATTATCGGTAACCGTCTTTATATATAAATCCAGCAACGAACTGTCAGACTTCCTGATAAAATATTCATAGCTCGGCTCACTTCCTGCTGTAGATTTCCCATAAATACTGTTTAATATCCTATTGGCATAATCATATTCACTCTCTTCATCTCTCCCACCGTATGATATCTCAATATTTGACACATTCACTATATAAGGCAACGGTTTAACAAGCGTATTCAGCTCCCCTATAGATATATTATTTCCAATACTTCCATCTTTTGCACAAACAGCAAGCACGTCACCTGTCAATTCATTAGACTTTATTATGCAATCCTCAGCTACAGAAAATATAATACCATCTTTTATAAGCTCAGTACCCGCATAAATAATATATTCATCTTCCTGAGCTTCGGATAAAGTAAATCTCACCTTGCATCTTGCTTTTTCAGCCTTTATTCTCTCGCAGTTACTCAAAGCACCTTTACCGTCTAAATGTATCCCTGTTGCATATTTCAATAAATTCTGCCTAAGCCCGTTATCAATCGTTCTATACATATGATAAAATACAAGTCCGACAGTATTTAAGATAATATTCATATCATCAGTAGGCAATAACCGCTCTTCTTTCCCTGTCAGCTCCTGTTTCTTTTCCAAAAAGTCGGTCTTTAACCTGTCAAGCAATTCCTCATATGTGATATCATCAATAAAGCTTATATCAGGTAAATCATCAATAGTCCTCGTCATCTTCTTCATCACCCCCCTCATAGTCCTCATTGGCAACGATTTTAATATTCAGGTACAGTCTGTCAAAATCGTGTTTCACATCTATTTCATCAACCAATACTCTCGGTTCATACCGCTCTATCTTATCCGTTAATTCGTTAATTATCATAGTTTCGGCTATATCAGGCTTGTTATCGACAGCAGACCAATTTATACCCATATCTCTATCAGATACCGCTTCACCCTCAATAAGAGAACACAGCTGCTTAATATTTCTCTTTATATCCTTAATATTGTTTATATGCTCCAACACCTCTATATCTAAAACCATATCCTGCATACTTATTTACCCTCATAATTTTTACACTTAGCACCGGATATTTGAGCAAATTGCTTTTTATCTATTTCCGGATGCAATTTTTCAAGCAGTTTCTTATAAAATTCTTCATGCTCCTTTTCATAATCTTTCGGAGTATACTCATCATTAAATATCTTCCCTATAATGACAGAATAGTTATCTTCCGTATCAGCCACCAAAACCAAGTCATTAACTTTTAATTCAGGCAAAATATAAGAGATAATAGGCAGCTTGAAGCTTGTAATCTGCGTTTGAATAAAGACCACATTTGCCATTCCCTTTTTCTTATTGATACTTGATATTTTAGCTAACCTCATTTCTTTCCTTTCGTTTTGCTAATCAACCTGTTTACCGCTTTTTGCACCATTTTGTAATTATATCCCGCACGTTCCAATCTTATTTTTCTTTCAGGATAAACACCCCATTTCCCGACAATCACTTCTCTTGCTATTGTGTCCAAAAGATTACCTTTTCTTTTATTCCTTATTTTCTTATTTTTGCCGGTCTTTTTCTTTTTTATTTTCTTTATAAGAGGAGGTTTTTTCTTTTCAATATATTCCATTAACTCAATATTTACTTTAGCTTGTACAATTTCACCTTTACTCATAATATGTTCAAGATTTTCGTCAAGTTTTTTAATAACCCATTTATTCCTGCCTATTCTCTTATTTCCGACAATCAAAGTTCTTGTATGCCTGCTTTCCGCCATTCCCTCCAATTTTTTCAACATATTTCTTACCGGAACGCCCAATTTAACATTTAATATCATTTCAAATTTTACAGTTCTTAAATTCCTACCCGTATATTCAAGTAAAGGCTTGTATCCCATTCTTTGAATCTCGCTCCATTTTGCACTGACTTCCATATTAAAGTTATCAAAGGTCTGTATTTTTTTATCAGATACCGAAAATATTATATCTCCATATTTTCCAATCACACACCCACCACCTTTACACATTCAACATTATAGATATATGCTTCTGCCCTCAAATTATGTGTAACCTTTTTTATAAGCCACTTGCCGTCCGGAAGCCCAAGCCCTTTTATCTTAACCGTAGCTCCGGCAAATATCTTTTTATTTGCCAAAGTACTGAAACTAAGATTATAAGCTTTCAAATTTGCATCAAGCACTTGACTTAACGCTTTTTTCTTGGCATCTTCGGTATTATATGCACTGCCCGATACATATAAACATCTCTTCCCTTTTCCGATTCTAACCTTTTGATTTTTGTTTTTCTTTGTTGTAAACTCAAACTCACAAGCCGTATATGTTCCCTGCGTACCCTCCTTATATCTCCAACCCGGAGAAATATCAATCGGCTTTAATGTGCATAAGGCTTTTTTAGCATAGTATTTTTGTAAATCAAATATAATTAACTTCTTGGAATATAGCTTGATTTTAAGCCCGTATTCCTTACACAAGGAAAGTAAAAACTCACTGTCGGTCTGATTTTTTCTCTCTATATTAAATAAAGTAATATCCGCCGCATCATAAACTAATTTTACCGAATAT
>CAUUGW010000087.1:0-6453 GCA_963544785.1 uncultured Lachnospiraceae bacterium
AACAGCTATCTTAAAGAAACAAAAACCTACATATTCTTAAGAAAGCACATAGCCGAAAAATGCGACGTAAGCCCTTATCTTTCAGATAATATTCTGGACATAAGTATGCTTGATGACATCTGTGAGATTTTAAATATTTTTGATATTTTGATAACCGATTATTCAAGCATCTATGTGGATTATCTTAAATTAAACAGACCGATTGTGTTTCTGCCCTATGATAAGGCAACCTATCTTAAGAAAAGAGGTTTTAATTTTAATTTGGAAGAGATGATGCCCGGAAGCATCCCGTTAAGCTTTGATGAATTTTTGACTGCTTTAGATACCGATGATTATGAGCTTGAAAGAAAAAGGGTGCTTGAAATATTGGACACGACGGGGAACAATGCCTGTGAAACCGTCTGTAGGGGCGTTATTGATGAACTGATATGATAAAAAGATTAAAAGCATATTTGAAAAAAAATAAAACAGTTTTTAAAATAACCTACTCTATATATTACGCTCTTATGTGCATAATATATAGAGTAATTTTGCTGTGTGTGAAGATGGATGAAAGATCCGTTGTATTTATCTCTTTTATGGGAGAGCAGTACAGCGACAATCCGAGAGCCCTCTATGAGGAGATGATAGGCGATAATAAATACGGGGACTTTAACTGTTATTGGATTTTTAAAGAACCGCAAAAGTTTAGGGATTTTAAGATTTTAAAATCTGCAAAAATAATCGGCTATACGGGATTTCAGTATTATTATGCCCTTGCAAAATCGAAGTATATAATCAGCAATTCAAGGATAAAAAACGAGATAAGAATAAGAAAAGACCAGATTTATGTGCAGACATGGCACGGCACACCACTTAAAAAACTGGGATTTGATATAGGTGTAGGTGATTTTAAAGATATAGGAGGGGATAAGAAAAACCTTGTCCGCAACTATTTGTCCGATTCAAGAAGATACGGTTTTTTTCTCTCGCCCTCTCCATATTTCACGGAAAAATTATCGTCCGCATTCGGGATTAAAAACAAATCAATATTTCTTGAACTGGGATATCCGAGGAATGATTTTTTATACAGCTATAAGGACAGCGACATAGAGAAGATAAAAAATGAGCTTAATATTAAATCAAACAAAAAAATTATTCTATACGCTCCGACATTCAGAGAAACAGACCTTAAAAATAACCGTTACGAGCAGACATTAATGCTTGACTTAAAGGACTTGAAAGAAAGCATAGGAGATGAATATACAGTGCTTCTAAGACTGCACTATTATGTATCAAACAGGCTTGATTTAAGTAAATACAAGGGCTTTGCAACAGATGTAAGCACATATTATGACATAGCAAGGCTCTATGTGATAAGCGATATATTGTTAACGGACTATTCAAGCGTCTTTTTTGATTATGCGATACTGAAACGCAGAATAATATTTTATATGTATGATATGCAGCTTTATAATCAAAAAATGCACGATTTTTATATCGGCTTAAAGGAGCTTCCGGGGGAAATTGTAAACACTCAAGAAGAGCTTATAAATGAAATAAAACACGGTACAAGCCGTGTAAGTGATATGTTCAACGCAAAATTCAATCCGCATACGGGAAAATGCTCAGGGGCTTATTTAGAAAGGATAATAAGGAATGAGGCTTAATTGTTCACTTGAAAAAAACTGTCCTTTATGCTAAAATGAGGAACAAAATAAAATGGAGGGAAATACTATGAATCTTTTAAATGGAGTGGCAGGAACTACGGGCTATGCCGGTATGTTTATAATGATAGGAGCTATGTTTCTTGTGATGTATTTTTTTGTAATGCGACCGCAGAAAAAGGAACAGAAACGTATGGTGGAGATGATGAAATCTATGGAGGTCGGAGATACGGTAGAGACTGTAAACGGCTTTTACGGAGTGATAATCGACCTTAACGAGGAGGATATAGTGGTAGAGTTCGGCAGCAACAAGAACTGCCGTATTCCGATGAGAAAGACGGCAATAGCCAGAGTGGAAAAGGCATTGTAGACCTATATAGCGGATAGAGAAAATATGAGGTGTCAGATGGGGATAATAGGTATAGCTGCGGGAGACGGAATCGGAAAAGAGATAATGGATGTCGTAATTCCGATAATAGAAAGAGTTGCCGAA
Source organism: uncultured Lachnospiraceae bacterium (assembly GCA_963544785.1). Taxonomy (GTDB): domain Bacteria; phylum Bacillota; class Clostridia; order Lachnospirales; family Lachnospiraceae; genus CAUUFM01. The sequence goes on from CAUUGW010000087.1 coordinate 2,140, forward strand.
AAATATAAGATTGACATAGGCTTTAAGGATCTTATAATCGGAGGGGCTTCTATCGACAGATACGGGACATCTCTTAGTGAATATACCATATCCTCGGTCAAGAGCTGCGATGCAGTGATAGTAGGAGCGGTTGGAGGAGATAAAGGTTCGGGTTGGTATGAAAAACCGATTAATGACAGACCTGAAATGGGACTTTTAAGGCTTATAAAGCAGATGGATCTGTATCTTAATCTAAGACCCGTACATTTCTATAAGGCATTAGCGAATATAGGATGTAAGGAAGTAAGTGAGGACTTTGAGGTTCTTCTGATAAGAGAAGCCGCATCGGGCTTATATTTCGGAGAAAAAAACACCTATTTTGACAACGGAATCATAAATGCAAGCGACAGCCTCAATTATTCCGAAAAAGAGATAGAAAGGACGGCAAAACGCTCTCTTGAGATGGCAAAGTTAAAAAACTGTTCTCTTCTGTGCGTGGATATGGCACATATTTTGGAGACCTCAAGGTTGTGGAGAATGGTATTGTCCGCACTTTCATATGACACTGAGGTTTTTATAAAATATATGTATGCGGATAAATGTGCATTAAACCTCATAAAAAATCCGTCGGAATTTGATATGATTTTGACGGATAATCTGCTTGGAGATATGCTGTTCGGAGTATTGGCGGGGATACAGGGCAGTGCCGCAATGATTCCAAGTGCATATCTCGGGGACACCGGATTCGGAATCTACGGATCATGCGGAGGACCCGCCATAGATATAGAGGGTAAAGATATAGCCAATCCGTTGGGAAATATATTATCAGTCGGGCTTATGTTTGAGCACAGCTTTAATAATGAAGCGGCATCTGACCGCATAAAAAATGCCGTGAGTCAGGTTTTGGCAAAGGGATACAGGACAAAGGATATGATGAAAGAAAATGCTGTGCTTGTGGGGACATCAAAGATGGGGGATTTAATCCTTGAGAATATAGAATAAAGAGGATATAACCATAAGAAAGAGAAATATAATGAGGAATAAAAAAAATAAAAAGAGATTACCTTTACTTATAATAATGCTTCTTATTCTCGTCTACGGACTGGGTGTTTTATTTTTTTCAGACAGATTTTTTATGAATACATACATAGACGGGCAGAAAATAGGAGGAAAAAAAGTAGATGAGGTAAAAAGGATTATAGAAGATTTATCTAATTCCTATGAGCTTAAGATAAAGACCATAGACGGCAGGGATCAGGTAATCAGGGCTTCCGATGTAGACCTTAAATATGAGCTTGGAAATAATATTCGTGATTTAAAAAATAAACAGGGGAATTTCGGATATTTGGGAGGCTTATTCGGCAAGAGCGAATTAAAATCCGATACCAGGATAATCTTTGATAAGGATTTATTAAAGAAGACGGTCAAGGATCTTGAAATATTTAAAAAAGAAGGCAAGGTAAAGCCCGAAAACGCAAGAATAGACATAGTGAATGACCAATTTACCGTGATAAAGGAAATAGAGGGTAATGTGATAAAGAAAAAGGCGTTTTACAAATCGGCTCTTTCTCACGTGGAAAATCAGGAAACAACTATGGATATAGAGGAGGAGGGACTTTATAAAAAGCCTGATATTATAAGCACCGATAAAAGAATAGTTACCCCTATGAAAACCCTTGAGAATTACAACAATTCAAGAATAGACTATGATATAGAGGGAGCGGATGAAAAAATAGGTCCGGAGGAAATCAAAAATTGGGTGGAAATAGATTCGGATACGAATGAAGTATCATTAAACAGGGATAAGGTGGCGGAATTTGTACAGACACTCGCACGTAAATATGATACATTCAGCAGAACACGAACATTTAAAAGCACCAATTCAGGAGAAATCACTATAAGCGGCGGAACATACGGTTGGTTGATAGAAAGAGGAAAAGAAACGGACAGGATAATTGAGGACATCAGCAGCGGCAAGCAGGTAAGGCGTGAGCCGATTTACAGATACAAGGCAAAATCAAGGATAGGAGGAGACATAGGAGACACCTATGTGGAAATAGACATATCAAAACAGCATATGTGGTTCTATAAGGATAAGAAGCTGATAGTAGATACACCCGTGGTTACCGGAAAAACCACTAAGTCAAGATATACCCCGACCGGCGTATATCCTCTTAATTATAAGACAAAGGATGCCACCTTAAGGGGACAGGATTACAGCTCCGAAGTCAAGGTGTGGATGCCGTTCAACAACAATATAGGAATTCACGATGCCTCATGGAGGGCAAGCTTCGGAGGGAATATATATCAGTCAAGAGGTTCTCACGGCTGTATCAATACTCCATATGCGGCGGCTAAAAAGATTTTTGACGTTATAGAAAAGGGAGATCCCATAGTGGTATACGCATCAGGAAGCTATGTCATTCGCCCCGATGCACCTCCGCCGAAGAAAGAAGAGCCTGAAAAAGAGGACGAAAAAAATACAGATAATAAAAAAACGGATAATAAGAAAAACACCTCAAACAGTGAAGATGACTTAGATGAAGAATAATTAAAATCCCCTATTTTACAGCGATAGCCAACATAGTGTAAAATTACTGTTGACAAACTCTTTGTTTTTTAATATAATCATAACATATCTGTAACAAGTTATTAACAAATTAATAATTGTTACAGAGAATGTAACAAAAAACAGGAGGAATTGAAAGGAAATACGACAATGGTAAGAAGCAAAAAAATAGTAGCTGTGATATTGGGGGTCGCAATGCTTTTATTAGGGGGAAGTGTAAAAACACAAGCCGGTGAAAATGAGGATCATTTATTGAATCTTTTAAAAAGCGGACAAAGCCGACTGGTATTGGAGGACTATAAAGCTTTGGCAATCGCCAAGGAGGGTGTCGATATTCTAAATTCATCAGGGGAGATAATAGGAAGACTGGAAAAAGACGATGCAGCCGATATAACGGACTTTGACAATGTGAAGATGCAGTATCATATCACATCGGGAGAGGTAACGGGATATGTGCCGACTGGTTCATTGCTTAGAGAAAAGGATGCGGAATTTAAAGCGATAGAGATTCTAAAGAGGGGAAATGAGGAGATAAGATACGATTATACCACATACGTATCTAATAAAGAGAACGGCGACAAGTCATTTATAGTTACGGTCTACGGGGAGCTGAATAAAGCATCCGCCATAGACAAGAACGAGAATATATCGACTGATTACAGTATAAGTGAAAATGCGGCTCCTAAAACAGCCGTCAACGAATCTGCGAAACAGGAAAAGACATATTCTTCAAAAAGAAATATAAAATACACACAAAAAGATTTGCATCTGCTTGCGGCGATAGTGCAGTGTGAAGTGGGAGGTTGCAGCAGGGAGCTGAAAAATGCGGTAGCCAATGTGGTTCTTAACAGAGTGGAGGATTCAAGGTTTCCTAACACCATAGAAAAGGTAATCTATGCCAGAAGACAGTTTACACCGGCACGCAACGGAAAGCTTTTAAGGGTATTAAAAAAGGGAGCTGACAAGTCCTGTATAAATGCGGCAAAGTGGGCCTTGGAGGGAAACAACAATGTTGCGGGCTATCTCTACTTTGACGGTAAGCCCCATAAAGTGGGTTATTTAAAAATCGGACCCGGCTATTTTTGGAAGACACCTTTTTAATCGAACTTAAGTCGGATAACAATCATAAGTTTGAATCTGCGATTATACCGACACTTTCAGCTGCCGGAGTTATTAAAGAAAGTAATGATTATAGGATAAAAGATACAAGATTGGAAAACGGCTATCTTATAGTTATTGTTGAAAAGAATGCACAGCTTTAATAATTATCAAGGGTCTGCCACAATTTTGCCACAATTTTACAATAAAATTCATTATTTATTGGAAATGATTTGCCGTTGACATAAAAGGGCATTGATGGTAGACTGATACCTGTATCAGAAGAAATCAAAATAAAAATATTTTGATAATTAAATTATATTATATTTTAGGAGGGTTATATGAATAACAGAAAATTATTCACAAAAGCTTTATCAATCTCACTGACGGCGGCTATGGTATTAACTATGGCTCCTATAAGCCCTATGGCTGCTAAAATGTCTGCACCTAAGAGCATGAAAGCTCCCAAGGAGTCCATGATCAAGGTAGGACAGAAAAAGACAATCACAGCTACAAGAAAGTCAAAGAAGTCAACAACAGACGTAAAATATGTAAAGTTCTCACCTGCAAAGACCAAGAACATCGGTATATCCGTAAAGACATCAGACGATGCTGTTGTATCTGTAGAGAAAATAAGTGACGGAAAGTATACCTACACCGGCGTAAAT
>CAUUGW010000088.1:0-6236 GCA_963544785.1 uncultured Lachnospiraceae bacterium
CCCTTTTCTTTAAGTTTTAACTTAACGCCCTCATAAAAAAGCTCCACACTGTTTTTATCGGATTCAAGCTTCTTTGAATATCCGTTACCGTATTTTATCTCAAATGAAGCGTTTTCAGCCTTTTGCAATTCTTTATTGGACGAAGTCAGACCCTTTTCATCAGATATGGAAAAGGCGTTTTTCTTTCCGGTAGCCTCTGAAGACAGTTTTAATGCAGCACTCTTTCCGTCTGCGGACTTTTCAACCACAGCCTTAATTCCTATCTTTGAATTATTAACGGCATCAGCCAACTTATTTAACGAATCAAGCTTTGTCATAGGTTTATTCGTTGCGGGATCAACGGCGGACACGTTAAAGTTGAAGCTCTTTTCACCCTTTTTAATAGTAAACCCGCTGTCTTCCGAAGCCTTGCCCGTAACATCATTAACCGTGGCAAAGGCATTACTTTGTGCCGTAGCCACATTATCCACCTTTAAATCAAAACCTCTGTTTCCGCTGACTCTCTTATTTGAACTGACCTCGGCTACGGACTTGTTGCTGTTTATGATTCCGGAATCTTTAAATACGGAGTTTTTGCCGTTCAATCTTAAAGAATCCGCACTGTGCAACAATCCTGCAATGTTTTGCGTATGTTCCGACAGCTCTTTTGCACTTGAATTATTTAACCTGTAATTTGAATATCTTACCCGACTTTGATGTAAATTCTTAACCCTGTTATTTATCTGATTAATATGCTTTTGCACCTTATCGTTTGTAAGCCCTTTTGAAAAGTCAATATCGGATACCATCTGCTTTGCAATAGCTCCGGCAGTGTGATTTCTTCCATTAACACCTATGTTCATATAAGGATTGTTTTTAAGCAAATAATCTTGATTGAATGACGAAAATCTCATTAAAAAACCTCCTTTATATTGTTAAACGTGAACAGTTTTAAAATAAAAGCCACTTGATAGTTTTTATTTTTTATATTATACTACTTTAGCACGATACAGTCAAGAAAACTTAACCTATTTTATATAATTATGCAAAAGAAAACAAAAAAATCGGGATCCAACATCACAACATTTTTTTTATACATCCTCATTATTACCGCTGTAATAATGATTTTTTCCATTTTAAATTTTTTCTTTATAGGAATTTATCTTAAAGAAGACAGGATTACAAAGACGGTATCTAAAATAAAAATAAGTAAATTCAACAAAAAAACCGTAAAATTTGAACATAATAATCCCGCATATGAGGCATATTTAGAGAAACAAAATCAACTCTTAAAAGAAGAAAAGATAAGAAAAATAGCTGAAGAAAAAGAAAAAAAGTCGGCAAAGAAAAAAGCGGAAATAGTAAAGGTTGACGATAAAATATTATCCGACCTTTTAACCCCGCTTAAAAACGGAGAAACCAAGGTACAGCTCTATGCGGAAATTCTTAATTCAAGGCTCGGTCCTATTACCTACTTTAATCAAAGCGACTACAGATGGGCGAAGCATAAATACGGAAAAAGTACTCCTATGTACTCAGCCGGCTGCGGCCCCACCACAATGGCTATGGTAATAGATACTATTGACCCCGACAACTATATTACCCCCGACAAGATGGCGGATATAGCCTATTTAAAGGGCTGCTACATAGACGGAGGAGGGTCTACTCATAATATTGTAAAAAAATGTGCAGATGAATACAACATTCCGGTCAGGGCTATAAGTGCAAGTGCAGATAATATCAAAAATTCTCTTGATAATAATAAATTGGTTGTTGCGTTGGTAGGTCGTGGGGAATTTACCGAGGGCGGACATTTTATTTTAATAACCTCAATGGATAAAAACGGAAAGCTCAGCATAGCCGATCCTATAAGTATTGAAAATACGCATAAAAAATGGGATGCAAACTTTATAATCAGTCAATTAAAAAAGTCTGCATCCTCAGGTCCCTTATGGGAACTCGGCTGATATTAAATTAAAGCATTTTTATACAATCAGCCCTTTTGCCTGCTGAAATAGTCATCGCTTACGAACTGAAGCTCCGCCTCATTATCAATTCCGTCCAATACAAAACCGTCCTCTTCCTCTGTATATCTTAAGAATCCTATCTCCTGATCCTCTTCATCTTTTTCAAAGTCGTCAAGTGCCATAACAGCCATATACTCATATGTATACGGTGGGGATGAAAAAATAGCCAAAACCGCATATTCTCTTACAGTTCCGTCATCTTCCTCCAAATCAATTACCGCCAATTCTTCATCTTCCTCAACTCTGTTAAAAAAAAGTTCATCTCTGTCCATAAAATCCTCCATTTTAATTTTTTTAATCTATTTTTATTCCTTTCAATATCTCCAAAACCTTCTCGTCCATATCTCCGGGAGTCCAATTTATTCCGATAAAATCTCCGTCATACCTTGGAATAACGTGTATATGATAATGGAACACACTTTGCCCCGCCGCCTCAAAATTATTCTGAAGTATATTTATTCCGTCACATGTGAAAGCATCGAAAAGCTTGGATGCAAGTTTTTTTGCCAATTTATGTCCTTTTACAAGTAAATCCTCAGGAATCTCCAAAATATTGCTATAATGCTCCTTTATAACTATAAGACAGTGCCCCTTGCTTGCGGGATTAATGTCCGGAATTATAAAGAAATCATTGTCCTCATACAGCTTTGTAGAGGGAATGTCACCTTTTGAAATCTTGCAAAAAATACAGTTGTTATCAATCATACCACCACCCTGTTCCTTCCTGAATTTTTACCGACATAAAGTTTTTTATCAGCCTCTTTAATCAAGTCATCTACAGTAACGTTTTTACTGTAGGTAGCCACACCTATTGTTATATAATGAGAAATTTTTGAACCGTCTTCTATAGTAATACTGTTTTCCTCCACATTTCTCCTAATCCTTTCAGCAACAGATACCGCCGTTGATTTATCGGCATCGGAAAGTAAAATCAAAAATTCCTCTCCACCCCATCTGCCGGCAGAGTCATCAGCTCTTAATTGAGACTTTATTATGTTTGAAACATCTACCAAAACCTGATCTCCGACAGAATGTCCATAAGTATCGTTTATATTTTTAAATAAATCTATATCTCCCATAAGTATACTGAAAGGTTCTTTTTTATCATTAAATTTTTCAACAGCCATACGGATTCTATAGTCCATGCTTCTCCTGTTCAACAGCCCTGTCAAAGGATCGGTATTAACCATAGAATTAATCTGTTGATTTGCAATTTTACTGGATTTAATATAGCTGTTAACGCCTTTAAATAAAACTCTGCTGATAACTGCCAGACACACAAAAACTAAAATAGAGTTGAATACATACAAAATAGTACTTATACTCTTACTGTCTTCAAAAAAACCGTCGTACAGCGGAACTGTGTTTTGTGATAAAAAATATGCACAATAAAATGAAATCATACTTAAGATGATAGTATACAAGGCAGTGCTGAATTTGTTTATCGTTCTGCTGTCTATCCTGTAAACACGAAGAATAGCAAGCACAATAGCTATAAAGTTAAACAGATAAAAGCCCCACGAATTGCCTACCGCAACAGCGGTAACTATAGTTTGAATAAGCATTTCAGCCACACTTAAATTAAAAATCATATCGGTAGGCTTTCTTTATTGTTATTATAAGGCAGCTTCCATAAAGCAGTGTGGATAAAACGTTATATACCGCTAATATGCTCATATTCAGATGCAGAAAAAATATAAAATAAAAAATATGAATCAAAAAACACACAAGAAATACTATTTTTAAATAATAGATATTTTCTTTCATATGTTTTTCAAAATTACTTTTAAACTCTTGTTCCACGAACCCCATTACATTCTTCCTTCCCTACTCAAAGGTCCCAATAAAATTATATATCCAATATGATAACACATTATATATCGAAAAACCATAATTATTTCTTAATAATTTTCATAAAATTTCCAAATATTTTTGTATATCTTATTCACAAGCGGTTTGTTTTATGGTATTATCGGCTTATAAAATCCGAACAACAAGGAGATAAACCTATGAAAAATCCCAAATTGACTTATATAATAGTATATATTCTGGAAATCGTATTAGGAATATGTATGCTTTGCTTTACAAAAAATATATTTAACTACCTGACACTTATTATCGGCGGAATAATTATACTCTTCGGAGCAATAAACATTCTGTTATCCGTTTTGAACCAGAATAAAAATCAAAAAACACTTGCCAATCAGGCTGCCCTTGTAATAGGTATCATTATAATTTTTGCAGGAATAATTGTACTCATTGTGAGGGAAAAAGTAGTCACTATAATTCCGATACTGTTCGGCTCCTACATCATATTTTGTACCCTACTTGGAATCAGGGCATTTGTAGCACTTGCAAAAATGGGATTTTTAAAATGGTGGTTTTTCCTAATTACCGCATTGGTTCTGTCAGGACTTGGAGCTCTTATTATATACAATCCTTTTAAATCAGTGGATATTACCAGTAAAATAACGGGAATAACGCTTATAATCAAAGGAATTAACGATATGATAGTATTATTCCTGTCATATATCAAAGATTCAAATATAAAAAATTCTTCCGATACAAGTGCAATAGCAGTAATAGATGTAAAAGAAGATCAGATCCTCTATGAAGATAATAATGTAGCAAAAGAAGAATTTGCGGAATCAAACAATACATCAAATATTGATAATACAGACATAAATAATGAAGCAAGGTCTGAGAATACAGATGACCTATAAGGCGTAGTTCTAATAATCATTTTTTAAAGGATAAGCTATAGATAAACGTTTATGCCCGTCGGTTTTTATCATAATTGAACCGTTTATATCGGTTCGATAAGTTATTATATTATTAAATTTTAATCTGTCCAACAATTCCTTATGCGGATGCCCGTAAATATTCTTATATCCGCAAGAAATTAAGGCTATTTTAGGCTCGGTTTTATCAAGAAATGAATTATCGGTAGAGTTTTTTGAACCGTGATGAGCCACCTTTAGGACATCAAGCTTAGGAAGCCTATTTTTCATTATTTCAGATTCACCGTTTTTTTCCAAATCACCGGTAAACAGCATATCAAAGTTCTTATAGTTCAAATAAAGTACGGTGGAATAGGCATTGGCATTCTCAGCTATAAAATCGGTGTCCGGATGCAAACACTTAAGCTCAAGGCTGTTTACACTGATTTTATCACCTCTTTTTATATACAGGGTATTTATTTTGTTTTTCTTAAGAAAACTCTCAAATTTTAAATAGTTTTCGTCCTTGTTATTTATTTTAGGCAAAACAGCCCTATTTACCTTAAAATTATCGCTTATCATATTTTTAATACCGAGTAAATGGTCAAGATCTGAATGCGTTAAAATATGCACATCTATTTTTGAATATCCCCTTGACTTAAGAAAGCTTGTTATACTCGATGCCGCCCCGTCGGATTTACTCGTACTTCCCCCGTCGATTAAATACACCTTATCTGAATTTGGAATTTCTATTACTATACCGTCCCCCTGCCCGACATCAAGGACGGTTATTACAAGCCCCAATCTGTTATGAAAACTTAAAATAAATACGAGTAAAAAGCTGCTTGCAAACAGAACCTTTTTCTTATGCCTGAAAAATTTTATATAAATCAGTGAAAGAATAAGCACAAGATAATATATAAAAATTGTGATTATCGCAGGTCTGCCGAATACAATATGCGAAAAATAAAGCCTGTCTGCGAGCCTACAAATAAGAGTAAAAAGCTCTATAATAAGAGATGATATTTTAAGCAAAATCACGGTTATCGGAATGGATATTAAAGAAAAAACACTTGTCAAGATTCCGATTGATAAAAGAGGAAGCATCATCGGAATTATAATTATATTTAAGAATATAGAATAGGTTGACTGTTCATAGAATAAATAAGCTGTGACAGGCATAAGCCCTAATTGGATAGAAAGGGTTAGAAAAATCCCTGATTTCAACAAATGTTTGTTTTTAAATACGCTTCTTACAACAGGCATTATTATAAGAATTGATACTACCGCCCCGTAGGATAATAAAAAACCCGCTTCAAATACATACTTGGGATTTATACTTAGAGTTAAAACCGCCGCAAAAGCAAGAGCCCTGCTTGCAGAATACACCCTTTTTATAAACCTTGAAATAAATAACAACATAAGCATAATATACGCCCGAAAGCTTGATATCCCGAAACCTATAAGAAGCATATAGAAGCTTAAAAATAAGCCGCCCAATATACAGCTT
>CAUUGW010000089.1:0-6177 GCA_963544785.1 uncultured Lachnospiraceae bacterium
GTGACATGCCTACGACTAGGCTCGTACTGCGTCTGCGACTTGTACTCACCAAGTTCTCTGGCTACATTATACCATAAATACCGTTGTTTTTAAAGTATTTTAATACAAAACACCTATCCTGAAGATTGTTAAAGAATAATACAAATTATACTTATTGTATGTTTAGCATAAAAATTAACCCTGTTTTTATTGATTATTCACTAAAACTGCCATATGGCAATTTTCAAAAAAAGGTGCTATAATGTGAGAACTTGGCAGATAAAAGCAAAGCTGTTTATGAGCTAAGTACCATTTTATATTAAATGCTTTGTAAACATTTAAAAATTAAGGAGGTTGAAATGAACAATTTTTTTGAAAAGATGTTTAAACTAAGCGAACACAAGGTAACCGTAAAAGGAGAAATGCTGGCAGGCTTCACCACATTTATGACAATGGCATATATTCTGGCGGTAAATCCTGCAATACTCAGTGCTACCGGAATGGATAGAGGAGCTTTATTCACCGCTACCGCCGTGGCATCAGCTATCGGTACACTATTAATGGCATTTACGGCAAATCTCCCATTTGCATTGGCTCCGGGAATGGGACTGAACGCATATTTTGCCTTTACCGTGGTATTAGGACAGGGCTATTCTTGGAAAACAGCTTTAACGGCGGTATTTATCGAGGGTTTAATCTTTATCATACTCTCCTTGACAAATGTAAGAGAAGCTATATTCAACTCAATTCCTATGTCTTTAAAGGCAGCCGTATCGGTGGGCATAGGTTTATTCATTGCACTGATAGGTCTAAAAGGTGCAAACATCGTGGTTCCGAATGCTTCAACATTGGTCAGTATGATACCTTGGTCGGATAAAGATAATTATCCTTTTTCCACCTATGGAATTACCGCAATCCTTGCAATACTCGGAATCATTTTCACAGGAATTATTGTTGCAAAAAAGATTAAAGGCGGAATATTACTTGGAATCCTGTTTACATATGTTCTCGGTATAATTTGCGAACTGACCGGAATTTACAAGGTAGATGTAGAACATCAATTCTATTCGTTAATTCCTGATTTTTCAAACGGTATTGCAATACCCTCTCTTGAACCGATAGCATTTAAATTGGAATTTTCAAATATAGCCACCTTTTCTTTCTGGGGTATACTTATATCATTCTTATTTGTAGACTTATTCGATACTATAGGAACACTTATAGGTGTATCTACAAAAGCGGATATGCTGGATAAAGACGGCAAACTTCCAAAAATAAAACCTGCACTGCTGTCAGACGCCATAGCTACTTCAGTCGGTGCCGTATTGGGTACATCTACTGTAACTACCTTTGTAGAAAGTGCGGCAGGTGTTGCAGACGGCGGAAGAACAGGACTGACAGCTCTATCTACGGCGATTTTATTCTTATTATCTTTAATATTTTCTCCTATCTTTTTAGCTATTCCCGGATTTGCCACAGCTCCGGCTCTTATCATAGTAGGATTTTATATGCTCACTTCCGTGTGCAAAATCGACTTTGATGATTTTACAGAAGGAATTCCGGCTTTTATCTGCGTAATTGCAATGCCGTTTTTCTACAGTATAGCGGAAGGTATTTCCACAGGAATTATTACATACACATTTTTAAAGCTGTTTACAGGAAAAGGAAAAGATGTATCACCTTTAATGTATATTCTAACCTTAGTATTTTTACTAAGATACATAATCCATTAACTAAATATAAAAAACAGCTGTAAAACTCCCTAAAACAAAAATCGCTTGAACCTTAAGGTCCGAGCGATTTTTTTGTATATAGTAATTGTATAACTTTTATATGCTTTTTACCAAGCCCTTTGCAAAACCGACTATTTCCGAGGTGTTTTGATACCTGTTAATAATTCCGTCATTTATGCTGATTAGCGTGGGTGCCTGCATAACACCGAATTTTTTACATAAGTTCGCATTTTTCTCTGCATAGATAAGTTCATAGCTGATTCCGTTGAGTGCCGACCTTGCAATACTGCAATTCGGACAGGATTCCGTGACAAAAAGATATGTCTTGTTTGTTTCATCTGTAGTCTCTTTTTGAATTTCTTCAATAATCTCATGATTATTTTTTTCAACAATATTATCAAGAATACTGTATACCGTTCTGTCCTTATACTCCTGTGCCTTTCCGTCGTTCCAGTTCTGAACCGGTCTATAGTAGCCCGTAATTCTGCTGTAGACCTCCGTAGACTGTCCGCAGATTGGGCAGACAGGCTCTTCTCCCTTAAGATAACCGTGCTCCCTGCACACACTGTATGTGGGTGATAATGTATAATACGGTAATTTATAATTGCCGGCAATAGTTCTGACAAGCTTTGCCGCAGAACGCCAACTCGGCAGTTTTTCTCCGATAAAGCCGTGGAATACGGTACCCGAGGTATAAAGTGTCTGTAATTCATCCTGAATTTCAATGGCATCAAATATATCGGAGGTATATCCTACCGGCAAGTGAGAGCTGTTGGTATAATAGGGTGTCTTGTCACCATCTGATGCGGCTGTGATTATATCATTAAACTTAGCCACATCGTGTTTAGCAAAACGATAAGCCGTAGATTCGGCAGGTGTGGCCTCTAAATTATATAAATCACCATATTGTTCCTGATAATCCGATAGGCGCTCTCTCATATGGTTTAAAACTCTCTTGGTAAATTCCTGAGTGGCTTTGCTCGTCATATCGGCTCTGAGCCACTTTGCATTAAGCCCCGCCTCATTCATTCCGACAAGCCCTATTGTGGAAAAATGGTTATCAAAGTTTCCCAAATAACGCTTTGTATACGGATAGAGCCCCTCTTCAAGCAGCTTTGTGATAATATCCCTCTTTATCTTTAACGACCTTGCGGCAATATCCATCATCTTATCAAGTCTTTTCATAAAGTCTTCTTCATTTTCCGACAGATAGGCCATACGAGGCATATTTATGGTAACCACCCCTACAGAACCGGTGCTCTCTCCAGAGCCGAAAAAGCCTCCGCTTTTCTTTCTTAATTCCCTTAAGTCAAGTCTAAGCCTGCAACACATAGACCTTACATCGGAGGGCTCCATGTCACTGTTTATATAGTTGGAAAAATACGGAGTTCCATATTTGGAGGTCATTTCAAACAAGAGCCTGTTGTTCTCGGTATCAGACCAGTCAAAATCCTTTGTAATTGAATAGGTGGGAATAGGATATTGAAAACCCCTTCCGTTGGCATCACCCTCTATCATAATTTCAATAAAGGCTTTATTTACCATAGCCATCTCTTTTTCACAATCTCCATAGGTAAAATCCATATCTTTTCCGCCGACGATTGCATTGACATTTTTCAGGTCGTTAGGAACGGTCCAATCAAGTGTAATATTTGAAAAAGGGGATTGTGTTCCCCATCTGCTGGGGGTGTTCACTCCATATATAAAAGATTCTATACATTTTTTAACTCCGTCATAATCAAGCCTGTCCACCTTTACAAACGGTGCCAAATAGGTATCAAATGATGAAAATGCCTGTGCTCCCGCCCACTCATTTTGCATAATACCCAAGAAATTCACCATCTGGTTACAAAGTACGGACAGATGCTTTGCCGGAGATGATGTAATCTTTCCCGTGATACCTCCCAAACCCTCTCTGATAAGCTGTTTCAACGACCAACCGGCACAATACCCTGTGAGCATAGACAAGTCATGTATATGAATGTCTGCATTTCTATGTGCATTGCCAATCTCTTCGTCATAAATTTCAGATAGCCAATAATTGGCGGTAATAGCTCCGGAATTGCTCAAAATGAGACCTCCAACCGAATAAGTGACCGTAGAATTTTCCTTTACTCTCCAGTCCTCAACGTTTACATAGCTGTCCACTATCTCCTTATAATCAATAATAGTGGATTTCATATTGCGGATTTTCTCTCTTTGCTTGCGATAAAGAATATAGGCTTTGGCGGTCTTGTTATATCCCGCATCTTCCAATACCTTTTCCACGCTGTCCTGAATATCCTCCACATCTATGATACCGGCCTTGATTTTAGGCTGAAAATCTGATGTAACCCTTAAATTCAGCAAGGATAATATATCATCATTATATTTTACATCAGTTGCATCAAAGGCTTTGCTTATAGCATTTCCTATGTTTGAAATCTCAAACGGAACTGTTGCACCGTCTCTTTTCCTAACCTGAAACATTTTTATTCCTCCATATATGGCACATTTGTTGTATTAAATAACAACATATTGTTATTTATATAACGCCATATAGTGTATCATTTATATTACTTAATGTCAATATAAATCACAACACTAAGGGACAGTTTCAAAGTACATTTAAAGTACATTTAAAAATATGGGCTTATTAAGCTTTTTCCTTTTCCTCTTCAGGAGACTCGGATGCGGAATCTGTTTTTGTACTTGTTTTTTTATTTGTTTTTTTGCTTTTTTTCTTCGCTTTCTTTTTTTCATCAGCTTTATCAAGCTTATCATTTTTTTCCCTGTTTGATAACTGATCCATTATTTCCTGTTCACTCATAAAACCGGAAGAGCCCGAGCTTTCATCGGTTTTTCTTAGATTATTAACAGGAGCAGCTCCTATATTGGCAGGCAAAACATCGGTCATTACCTCGACATCACCCGCTACAACAAGCGGAGCCGAAGTTATTTCTTCCAATTCCTTGTCTTCAGTATTTTCATAGTAATCGGAGGGATAATCGCTCTGAGGCTCATAAAACTGCTGAATATCCTGAATATCCTTGTCTGTATCGGATGTGCCGAATATAAGCCTCATTCTCCTTAAAAAATAGGCTATTTTCAATCCGAATATATTGGATGCAAGCCTTGGATATAATCTCTGCATATATTCTTTATCAGGATATAAAAATTTCTTGTAGTTTTCTTTTTCTATTCTTGCCTGTTCTTCTAAAATCAGCTTGTTCAACTCTTTAACTAAGGGAAATAAATCACAGCTGTCTCTAAAGCCTATATCACCCCTTGATAAAACATAGTTTTCCATAGTATCATAGACATCAATATCTTCACCGTTCTGTGCAACCGCACCGTCAAACCAAATAAAAGAAAGCTCAAGAAATCGTCTGCCCATCTCCCTAATATTAAGCTTATCAAGTTCCGCCGTTATATAATTCCAATCCAAGTCCTCTCTATAAGCCCTATGAAAAACCCAAAGATCAAGGATCTGCCTTACTCTCACATTTTTAAGTGCATAATTATTGGCAATCATACTTACCAAAAATATATAATAATTGTTTACATCAAAACCTCTGATGTTCCTGTAGTCTTCAATAAAAGCAAGATTTGAAAACGTATAGTCATAGTATTTTTTCATTGTATTGTCATAAAAAGGATTGTTAAAAAATACTCTAATCTCACATTTAGGATTCCTGCTGTAAATAATGCAATCTCCGGACTTTATTGGAGATGCGGTGAAATCAAGCTCTTTCATCAGCTCATCTATCTTTGCCTTTTCAGCATTTAAGATATAAATCTCCAGAGAATCGGCAAGCCCCATTTCCTTAAAAGGATAGAGATCATTAAAATCCACTCCCCTGAACACAACAAGATCTATTCCCTCACTGTCCATCTTCCAAAAAAGAGCGGACTGAACCTTCGACACTCTGTCATAACTTAGAAGAGCCTCGTTAAAAGCAGTATAAAAGCTCTTTCTCACGTCTTTTTGCATATTTTCATCGCTGCCCAAAATAGCATAGTATAGAATATTGGTTATTTTATGAAAGTTTGACAATCGAAAAATAGTCCCCCAATTTACCCTATTAAGAGATGACATAGGTTTCCTGTCATTCAAAATTGCCGCCATTGTTGAAAATAAATATTTAGACTCATTATTTGTGTAATCAATACCCATATTTTCTCCTAATTTTAAGCTAAATAAAAGCTATAGGAGAGGTTAATCTCATATAGCTTTTATATTTAACCGCTATTTTTTAAATAAAATTCTATTATCGACTCATAAAAGGAGAGCCGAACAGTTTATTTATATTAAATCCATAAGAATTGTGCATTTGAAGGAATGTCTGTAATCTATTCCAATCGCTGTTGCTTCTCGAACGGGATCTCAGCTTCTCCAAGTTTTTATTAAGAATATCATTTAATTTTTTGTCGATACTGTTTGTATTCTGTATTCTGTTCCTTTTTGTAATGTCCTTTAAAGCCG
>CAUUGW010000090.1:0-6152 GCA_963544785.1 uncultured Lachnospiraceae bacterium
ACCTTTCTTTCCTTTCTAAAATAAATATGACACTACCTTAATCCTACCACATTGTATGCATTGATAACCTCATTTTTTCCTTTTACGTTAAATGCGGCCACAAACTCCGCATCCACGTAATCACGTATCTCATTATACACCTCCTCGCTGATTAAAACATCTCCCGCCTTAGCCTGCCCCTGAAGCCTTGATGCGGTATTAACCGTGTCACCTATCGCAGTATAGTCCATTCTGAAATCTGAGCCTATATTACCGACAACCGCCTTTCCGGTGTGAATTCCCACACCGAACTCTATATTAATACCGTATTTTTCCATCAGCTCCTTATTCATAGCCTCACTGCCCTCTCTCATAGCAAGACCGGACTTGACAGCCATAAGCTGATGGTTATTAACAGTCAAAGGTGCATTATATATCGCCATGGCACAATCTCCTATATACTTATCAAGAGTGCCCTTATACTCTACTATAGCCGTTCCGCACAATGTCAAATATCTGTTCAAAATAGAAACGACTATTTCGGGCTGAAGCTTCTCCGACATTGAGGTAAAGCCTCTTATATCCACAAACAACGCCGTAATATCAACCAACTGTCCGCCAAGCTTCAGCTCATTTTTATCCATCTTTATCAACTGGTCGATAACCTCTGCAGCCATATATTTTCCGAATATTTTCTTAATATTCTGTCTATCCCTGTTTACATCAAAGAATCTAAAAAATACCGTCATCAAATATTCCAACACAATCATTACCAAAGGATAAATAAAACTGAACAAAAATCCTTTTTGATACATAATAAAGGTGAATATTATAAACGCAATCACCAGTGCCAGATTGGACAAATTGTACCAAACGGTTTTAACATTGCGTGAAAGCAGCCATCCTATCACTCCTACAAACAGCAATATCACAAGCTGTGTCGCATAAGGAATATAGTGATAAAATTTGCCTCTTATAAGCTGAGTTATTACATTGGCATGAACCTCCAAACCGTAAGTAGGACTCTGTGGAGACATAGGGGTAAAATAATAATCGTCGGGAATACCCATAGAGGTTGCACCTATCAACACTATCTTGTCCCTAAAATATTCCGGATCTATATCTCCGTTCAATAAAGAATAGATGGACATATGCTCCAAATCTCCACCCGAAGCACCCCCTTGCACAAGACCCGTTTTACTTGAATAATCAATATAAAGCCTATTGTAATTATCTTTAGGAATACTATCCTTATCTATCACCTGTAGATTATTTCTTTCACAATAATGCTTATATATCTCATATGAAAATCCGTTGTATTTATGATTACTGTCCCCTATTTCAAGGAATGCCCATCTAAGTATTCCGTCATTATCGGGAACTACATTTATAATTGCAAAATCACTCACTTTTCGTAAATCATCAAAGGGCTGTGCTATATTCAATATGACAGGGCGTCCTTCTGCCGTATTCCTCTGAAAAGTACAGTATCCTGAAAATACCAGTCCCTTAAATCCCTCCGCCGCTTTTACAAGTGCCTCATCATCAGCCGGATTTTGAGATCTCTCCGAGTATATAATATCCACTCCCACTGCCGCAGGATCGCCCTTTTTTAAAAGCTCAAGTGCCTCTGCTATTACATCTCTTTTCCAAGGCCATCTGCCGAGATGGGACAAGCTCTCGTCATCTATTCCCAAAATAATAACATCTTCATTGCAAGGTTTAGGTCTTTGATAGAATTTATCAATCAATCTTAAATCAATCAGCTCCAACACATCAATCAGAAACCCCAAGGATACGATAAGCATAGCAAGAATATACAACAGCAGTCTTTTCTTTCCTTTATATTTCAATACGCATCCCCTCTCTACATAAAATCAGTCTTTTATCTATTCCATTAAGCTTCTTCTCCAATGCAAGCAGTTTTTCATCATCATTATTATAAGAAAAATGTGTCAATAAAATATATCCCACATCACTGTTTTTCAAAACTGTCAAAGCATCTTCGTAGGAAGAATGACCCCATCCGTTAATATATTCCTCCGGCATAAAAAACGAGTCAAATATCATATAATCACTGCCGTTTACAAAATCATAAAATTCTGTCAGGATTTTCCCTGACGGCAAAGACGTATCTGTACATATGGATATTTTTTTGTCCTTATAATATACCGCATATCCCATGCAACCGCCCGGATGCTCAAGCGGAAAGGTAGAAATCTTCAAATCGTCACTTAGCTGTAGTGTATCAAAGCCGCCCATTGAATGAAATGTATAAGAAGCTCCGAAATTTTCAAGTCCTACCGGAAAAAACGCCGAATCGAAAATATCTCCAATCATCTTCTGCAAGCTTCTGTTATTGTCAAAACCGTAGAAATTTACCGTCTTTGTGCTATCCTGCAAATAACTGAAATAATACAGTCCCGCTATATGATCTATATGATAATGAGTAAAAAATAAATGTACCTGAGAGAACTTATCCGATACTTCAATATTTGATATTCCTGTACCTGCATCAAAGATAATCAGATGATCTCCTGCCGTTATCTCCACACAAAATGTATTTCCTCCGAATTTCAGAAAATTTTTGTCACATACAGGCTTGCTACCTCTTACTCCTAATATTCTTAATTGAAAATCAGTCATTTATACACCTCTTGACTTAAGCTTTCATCATTATTTTCACTGTTTGGATCTGAATATTTGGATAAAATATCAAAAAACATAGCAACATTATCCAAAAATAACTGTGTCAGAACAGGGTCGAACTGTTTTCCTTTTTCCTCTTGAAATAATGCAATAATCTTCTCTTTGGGCCAAGGCTTTTTATAGACTCTTTCACACGCCAATGCATCAAATACGTCAGCCACTGCGGCAATTCTGGCGTAAATGCTGATATCTTCTCCTGCAATCCCTCTCGGATATCCTTTGCCGTCATACCTCTCGTGATGTTCGTGTGCAATATCAGCCGCCATATTCATCATTTTGGTATCAAACTTCTTTAGAATCTTATATCCTGTAGCGGAGTGCGTCTGCATTATCTCACGCTCCTCGTCCGTCAGCTTTCCCGGTTTATTAAGCACGGCATCGGGCACCGCTATCTTGCCTACATCGTGAAGTGCCGCAGCCAAATGAATTGTGGCAAGCATTTCCTCATTTAAGCCGTAGAGCTTTCCAAGCACCATACATATGTCCGACACTCTATGAACGTGATTGGCGGTTTCAAGTGAACGATTCTCCACCACATCAGACAACAAAAAGATCATATCTCTTTGTGCATTCTTCACCTTTTCATCAAGCACGGAATTTATAAGTGCCTGTTCACAAAAATGTGCCGTCATTTTGCTGATTTCTATATCAATATCATTAAAACAGCCGTCATTACCGTTATCATCAAGCTTATTCAATATCTGAAATACACCGAAAGTGGCACCGTCCGAATATTTAAGCGGTACCGCTATCATAGACTTCGTATTATATCCGGTCTTATTATCCATTCCTCCGAAATAAAACTCATCATTGCTGACATCATTTACTAAATACATTTCACCCGTTACAAACACGTGTCCTGCAACACCCTTATCATCAGGTATTCTCATTCTGTCAACTCCGTGAGCTACCTTGCTCCAAAGCTCATATGTGACGTCATCGTGCAGCCATATGGTACATCTGTCCGCGTGAATCAAATTTCTCGTCATATCGGACATCAATAGCAGCTGCAAATCAAGATCGGGATATGCTTGAGAAATTTTCTCCATATAATCAAGCAATAAAAACATACTGTAACTCATATTTGCACACCTTTTTTCAGAAAATAGAATGTTTAAGCAATAACTACATTAATTGTACTATATATTTATAAAAATTGCATATTTTTATATAAAATTTAATAATCATTTAATGATTTCAGATATTGCAGCACTTTTTAAAAACACAAAAAACTATATTTATATTTAAGTATAAGTTGTACAAAATGTCAATCATTTTACATATAAAATTATATTTTATTAACATTTTGTTAATAAATTTTGTTAATCAATAAAAATTTTTTATTGACAAAAGCTTTGTTTAGATATAATATATTTATATATGAATAAATGTTCATATATAGTTTTATTGATTTTACACTTTTCAAATAAATTATAAGGAGGCATATTTTGAATAATAATAATAATAAAGAAAAATCGGATAACCCCGATAACATCATTCCTTTAGAAGATAAGCTGTTTGATTTGGCTGATCTTTTTAAAACCTTTGGAGATACCACCAGAATAAGAATACTTTATACTCTTGACATTGAAGAAACCTGTGTTTGTGATATAGCTAAAATACTTAATATGTCACAATCCGCCATCTCCCATCAATTAAAAATACTAAAGCAAATGAAACTGATAAAAAGTAGACGAGAGGGTAAAACCATATACTACTCTTTATCCGATTCTCACGTAAAAACAATTATAGAACAAGGGCTTGAACATATCTTGGAATAAAAGGAGATTTTTATGGAAAATAAAATATCAAATGATAAATGTGCCTGTGAACATAATCACGAACACAACCACGAACATAATCACGAGCATAATCACGAATACGAACACAATCACGACGAGCATCAAAATGATTGCAGTTGCCATCATCACCACCACAGTCACGAAGATGAGCATTCGGATAATTGCGGCTGTGAACATCATCATCACAGCGATGATTCAGATGAACATTTATGCTCCTGTTCCTGTGCCTGTTGCGGTACCGGCGAGCATGAATCCACGAACAAATCGGATATAATTACCCTGTCAGCCTGCATAGCGGCAGCTATTATAGCGATTATTCTTGAACATTTTATAATATTTACGCCTACAGTAGCAAAAATAATATATGCGGCAATATTTATCGCATCAGGAAATAAGGTTCTTTTAATGGCTGCAAGAGGCATAATAAAAGGGCAGATTTTTGATGAAAACTTTTTAATGAGTCTTGCTTCCGTAGCGGCATTCTTAATCGGTGAAGAAAAAGAAGCCTTAACGGTCATGATCCTATATAATCTGGGTGAAATGATACAGGCGGGAGCAGTTCAAAAATCAAGGAATGAAATATCTGATCTGTTGAGCCTTAATGTGGATAAGGTAAACCTTTTAAAAGACGGTATAGAAATCGAAACCTATATAGACGACGTCAATATAGGCGACATTATGGTCGTAAGACCCGGCGATAGAATAGCTATAGATTCGGAAGTTACATTCGGAAGCTCAAGCCTTGACACCTCCGCACTTACAGGAGAGAGTATGCCGGTAAATGTGAATGTCGGAGATAAGGTATTGAGCGGTTCTTTAAATATAACATCTATTTTGAACATAAAAGCCGTGGAATTGGCTGAAAACAGCACCACTGCCAAAATAATTAAAATCACAAATGATGCCGCCAAAAACAAGGCGAAAAGTGAAAAATTCATCACTAAATTTGCCAAATTCTACACTCCCTGTGTTGTAATTCTTGCCATACTTTTATTTATCATACCTACAATCATTTCAGGTATCGATACCTATAAAATATGGGTGCACAGAGCCCTCACCTTCTTAGTCGCCTCATGCCCCTGTGCACTTGTTATCAGTATCCCGCTGACATTTTTTGCCGCAATAGCGGGAGCATCTAAATTCGGTGTTTTAATAAAGGGCTCCAATTATTTCGATATTTTATCAAAGACAGATAATCTGAAAGTGATATTTGACAAGACCGGAACATTAACCACCGGTAAATTCAGCATAAAGTCAATCAATTTTACTGAAAATAAAGAAAAAATGTCGGATTTGGTATATGCTGTGGAGAGTATGTCAAAACACCCTATAGCCACTGCAATATGCAAGGGGATAAATCCGGTAAACCATATAGATGTTGAAAAATTTACCGAAATAGCGGGAAAGGGTGTAATCGCAACTGCGGAAAGCAAAAATATTCTTATCGGAAATGCGGAACTACTGCTTGAAAATAACATAAATTTGCTGAATAACATAGAAAATGAAACCGTTGTCCATATCGGTGTTGACAATAAATATATCGGATATATTATTCTTGAGGACAGCATAAGAGCAGAGGCAAAAGATGCAATAAATGATATTAAAGCTATGAATGTAAAATCTGTCGAGATGCTGACGGGAGATAACGAAAATGCGGCTGCA
>CAUUGW010000091.1:0-6016 GCA_963544785.1 uncultured Lachnospiraceae bacterium
GCAAGATAATCAAGTTTTTTTACTGTTTCCTTATCAAGTCTAACCCTAAACATTGTATCTTTTGGATTATCCGTCAGTTTGAAACCTTTTTGTATTGGCGACATTTTATCACCTCCTTGCTTGTCGCTACAATCATTATATAACTATGTAGCTACAAAGTCAAGTATTATTTTTATATTTCTTAACTCTATTGCATTTTTCATATAAAAAAAGCTCCTTTCTAAACAAATTTTGTTCTTGAAAGAAACCTCTATCTGTATTATAATATTTACAGAAAGAGCAATCTTTCGTGAGTGGAGTTTCATTTGTGCTTGGTCGTGCGGTGAAACTCCTATTTTTTTAACTTTTTTATTTTTCTTTTTGTCAGCTCCATAATAATATGCTTGTCAGCTCCACCGTGTGATTGTCAGCTCCATAATAATACATTTGTCAGCTCCACAATGTGACTATCAGCTCCATAATAACAAAAACTCCTTTCTTCCGGTTGAAAGGAGTTTTATTCTATGGTATTTAATTTTTTTATTTTATGTCATCTTCTAATTTATATATTGCATTTCTTACCGCTTCCATTTGATTTACTTGTTTTTGTTCGCAATATCTCTGCAATATATCTTTGCCTTTTTCATCAACTCTTACCGTTATTTTATACGGCTTCGGGTTGTCTGTGGGTCTGCCCATCTTATTTTCTATCGTTTATCACCTCGAACCTCTTGCCTTTTTCTTTCCAATATGTTATAATTTTATTGTGTACAGGCGGTGGCAAGTGCCGCCTGTTTGTTGGTTTTGAAGTCTTACTATTTAAGTAAGGCTTCTATTTTTTTAATTGTTTCTTCTTTTACTCCGTCATCTTTCAGAATTTGAATGATAAGCTTTAAAACGGAAATAAATTCAAGGTTTGTCATTTCTTCGTCCATCTTTTCTCCTTTCCGACTCTTGCCTGTCTTATTTGTTAAGTGTGTCACTTAACTATTTATAGTATACACTATTGACCGTCAAAAGTCAAGCATTATTTTAAAATTCCATCAAAAAAGTTTCATTCATTATAATGTCTTATAAAACAAATCAAGCCCCGCTCTTAAAACATCAGCTTTTGACTTTCCTGATTTCTCGGAACACTCCGCTAAAAGCTCAACCTCTTCCTTAGTTAGCCTTATTCTATATTGTTCTGTACGTGGGTTTTCCGTAGGTCTTCCCATCTTTACTTTTTCCAAAGTTTCAACCCTTTCTCTTGCCATAATAAAGTAAATATGATATAATCATTTTAAATATATCGGTAGTGGCAAGCCCACCGACATATTCATTGAGTTTTAGAAGTCTTATTTAATTAAGGCTTCTATTTTTTTAATGATTTCTTCTTTGTCTTTGGAATCCTTAACAATCTGAATAATCATATTAAGAACTATTTTAAACTGTTCATTTGTCATACCTTCTTCCATTTCTTTCTCCTTTCCGCTCTTGCCTGCTTACTCGCTTCGGTTTCCCTTGCTGTAATTAAAGTATAACATTAGGCTATCCAAAAGTCAAGCCTTTTTTACATCTTTTTTTATTGCAAATATTAAGAAAATATGATAAAATTAATAAAAATTAAACGATAAGAGATTTATAAAAAGGTCAATGAGGTAAATATGTGCGTACTCTGCAAATCAAATCAATACGAAAATGCGACAAAGACACATACTGTAACTATTGATAATAATGTTATTGTTATTCTCAATGTGCCTTGTACAAGATGTGTTTGTTGCGGCGAAACTTTTTACTGTGATGATGTCGTTATAAAATTAGAAAAAATAATAGATAAAGCAAAAGAAATGCTATCATCTGTAAATGTACTTGATTTTCAAAAAATTGCATAGATTATAAATCAAATCTATTATCTTTTATTTAATTTTGCATTATACGAGAAAAAACAATAGCAAATTAAGATATGCCTTGCAAGCTCCTTTTGACTATGAATAAGGCATTAAAACAGAATAATATAGTTTACATCATAAATATAATTAAAGCTGTTATTCAGTCAAAATCGGACTGAATAGCAGCTCTTTTTCATTATTTGATATAGATTTTGAAATCTCCGGAAAAACAAAGCCGAACCACCCTATTTCTTTGTCGCTTTTACTATCACGATACTTTATCAAGAAACATAGTAATAAAATATTGCTGTCCTTTTCCTGTAACCTTTGTAGTCTTGGTTACTCTAATACTTCCATCAGGATTGTTTACCGTAGTTTCTTTTACCTCAAATAACCCTAATTCCATTCCTCTTTGTGTAGGCATATTTTTACTTTCTCCTGACTTAATCAAAAATCCTTTATCCCTCAATATACTAAATAATCTCTTCTGCCCTGTATTATATCCGTTTTGTTTAAGAAGTTTTGCAAGGTCGCCTATTAATATTGATGTATGACTTGCATTTACCGCTTCGGCAAATAGAACTTTCGGTCTGTCCTCCGCTATCTGATTCTTCTGCACCTTATTTTCAAGCTTTAAGGATTCTATTTGTTCTTCCTGTTCTAATGCTATAAGTAAAACCTCTTTCATCGTTGTGGGGATTTTAACGGTAGATAAAGCTGTTTTCATTCGGTCAAACTCGTTAATATATGCAACATTCAAATCAAACGCTTTAGGTACTGCCGCACTGTATCCACCTATTAATTGTGCTACTCCTTTTTCGGTTATTAAGTAGTTTCTCACTGTTCTTCCATCTAAAGTCTTGTATTTACTTGGAATATAGAACTGCCCCGAAACTTCGGGAGAGCTAAATTTACTTATATACGCATCAATTTTATTTAATAAATGGTCGTGCCTTACTCCCAATTCTTCCGCTACTCTGTTACTTGTAGTTACCAAAACATTATCAATCTTTTCAACTTTCACATTTACAATCTCATTCATTATCCCATAATCTCCTTTTTCATTTTTCCCTTTACTTATTCACTTAAAACAATCTTAATTGCTCATACTCTTTCTTTTTATCACATTGTATTACATTATCCAACTCATCAATAGCCCTTTTATGGATTTTATAACATCCGCTATCGCTATACATCATTTCTTTTTGAATTTGCAACCAACTTTTATTGAATACATATCTTGCATATAACAAATTTCTGCATTCAGGACTTGGAACATTGTCAATCATATTGATGATTCTTTCTTTATTCATCTTCATAATTCCTATTTGATTTTTAATTTTTCGTCTGTTCCAACTGTACATTGCATCTTCTTCATCAAGACGATGTATCTGTTCATATTTTATTCTGATATTAGTGTTTATATTTCTGACATAGTCTAACACAAGCTTGGCTTTCAATCCGATACCCCCTTAATGTAAATCTTCATTTTTAACAAATATTCCGTTTACTGTCTTTCCCTTTCGGTCTTTAATCTCATCATAAGCTGCATTAATACAATCTTCAATATTATATCCAAGTTGCATTGACAATATAACAAGTGTAACGTATACATCGCCTATACTGTCTTTTATTTGTTCTTCCCTATTCTTAGCCATTCCCTCCGCAAGCTCACCGACTTCCTCTATCACTTTCAAAAATTGCTTTTCAGGACTTGCTTTATCTATTCCTCTGTCGATTGCCCATTTCTTTATCAGCTCCGTTATATTCATTTCTCCTGTTTCCTCCTCTTTTTCTTCCTCCGGTACAGATACCAAGATTTCAGAAGACAGATTACAAAGCGGGCGAATGCTAAAGAGGACAGAGTACGCGATGTAGCTGTACAACGTACCGGACGAATAGACGCAACGCACATCGGACGAGTAGGAGGCGAGGCAAGAATGAGGGGTAGCCAACCACCAGTTACTCTCTATTGGTTTTAATAAATGCCTATTTCTCCTATAAAGATCAGTGGTCATAAGGCTTATAAGGTCTTTACTTGTTCCGTAGTATTTCAATCCGTCGTCCGCTGTTAAGTCTGTTTCAACCAACAAAAAGTCTTTTTTATCTGCTCCGTTATCTAACAAAGTTTCGTAAAAATCATTATTAAGATATTCCCTAAGTTCTGACTTTCTCCAGTCGTTGTAATCTTTGTCAAAAGCTCCTTTTTTCAAAATATCCTTCATCAGTGCAAGCCCTTTTTGTTCTAACTTAATCCACTCATAACCTGCGTAAATAAATACCTCTCCCGGTTTGATTTCACTATATTTCTTTTGCATAATCATTCCTCCTCACTCAATATTTTTTATCGTGCCTTATAGGGATACATACTTCTTGCCCTTCAATTCCGCTCTGTTCATATCAGCTCCCGCTCTTTTCGTATATTTCATGCGCTATAAATCTAATAACACTTCCTATGATTGAACGTTGGTCTGCTCCGGTTTGGATTATCTGTTCAATCTTCGCATTTGGAATTGTCATATTGATACTACTTAAAAACTTTGAAATCATATTTTTATTTTCTTCATGTGTGAATGAAAACATTTCATACTTTCGAGAACATCTACTTACAAACGCTTTATCCATGACGTCTATTCTATTTGTAGCTGCAATAACTATCACGTCATTTGGCAATTTATCAAATTCTTGCATTAGTATGACTGTAACTCTTCCAAGTTCTCTATCCGCTCCGCTTGAAGTTTTTTCTCTATTGCAACTAATAGTGTCAACTTCATCTAACATAAATACACAAGGATTAGTAGAAGCATATCCAAATGCTTGAGCTATGTTCCTCGAAGTCGCCCCCATATAGCTATCTACAACTTTAGAAAAATTTAGATAACAAAATGGTAACCCTATTTTATATGCTATATACTTCCCGAACATAGTCTTTCCCACTCCCAGAGGCCCGTAAAGCAGTGTCGCATTTTTATAAGCTATCTGCATTTCCAAAAGCTTTTGGCTTACATTCGCCATCTTAAAAATCTCTTTTGCTATTTTTTCTTGCATTTCTGTCACATAATATCTATCTTCTTTAAATGTCAATGACACATCTTCACATACCAAAATATCTTTGAGGTCCCCCGGAAGTTCTATCATTCCAGCCCCCTCAGAAGTTAAAATATTCTTATACCGATTTACAAAATTTCTGTTTTTTTGCGTTTTATCTTCATCAAGAGCTAATAATGCCCACTTTTTAGTTGCTCTTATATCATTTGCAGCAAGTGCTTTTATGATTTCTTTTTCGTAATTACCTAATCCCATATAATCAGCTCCCATCTCTAATTATCAACTCTTCTGCGTTCTTCTCAACTTTACTCAATTTTACTCAACTTTAAACATCAAACAATTTCAAAATACTTATCAGGAAATTCTTTCATCCCTTCCATGCAGTCTATATTGTAATATCCGAAATCTAACAATATTTCATCAGCTCCTAACATCTATATATTTCTCAACTTTACTCAACTCTTCTGCGTTTTACTCAGCTCCCAAGCCTCACAACTATCATCTTCATCAACAAAGTCTGCACAATGCTCACTGCATCCATTTATGCACACTCCTTCAAAATCATAGTAATATTGGCAAGTTTTACATACTTTGTTTGTTTTCAATACTCTCTTCCCTCTCAATCAACATATCAAGATAATTTCTTGCCTTTTTCAAATCCTCAATTCCGTTCTTCTTCCCGAAGCGGAACAGGTATTTAAGCGTGTTGAATAAATATATCCCCAGCTCCGAATCATCCGTATTGTGCTTAACTATTTTGATTATTATGTACATACTGTCGCCTAATCCGCTTATCTGATAGTGTGCAGGATTTTTAATATCATCTATTTCATTCTTCATTTCTTACCCCTCTTCTTTTTTCATTAGCTTTAATTTTTAATTCTGCCATCAATGCAGCTGTTTCTCTATATCCGCTTTTATATAATCCGCTATTATTCATAACCGCTAAAACTTTTCTTGAAACCAACATTAAATTATCAATATCGGTATTCAATTTGTTACCGTCCTTAAAAATA
Source organism: uncultured Lachnospiraceae bacterium (assembly GCA_963544785.1). Taxonomy (GTDB): domain Bacteria; phylum Bacillota; class Clostridia; order Lachnospirales; family Lachnospiraceae; genus CAUUFM01. Next base: position 5,915 of record CAUUGW010000091.1, read on the forward strand.
ATTACATATCCTTGCGGAATTTCCCCGTTTTTCTGTTCCCATATCATTCTATGTTTTAATTTCCACCGATAAGATGTCTTAGTTTCTTCTGTTTTTATTTCA
>CAUUGW010000092.1:0-6003 GCA_963544785.1 uncultured Lachnospiraceae bacterium
CATAATTATAGATGAAATGTCTATGGTGGATCTTCCTTTGATGAACAGTCTGCTTAGAGCTGTGCCTATAGGCTCACGGCTAATTTTAACCGGAGATGCCAATCAGCTCTCATCGGTCGGGGTGGGAAATGTTTTAAATGACATAATCAGTTCAGGCGAAATAGAGGTGATAACCTTAAAAAAGATATTCAGACAGTCTAATAACAGCAACATAGTAACCATGGCTCACGATATAAACAAGGGACTTTTGATAGAGCCGAAAATCTTGGGCTCTGATTTTATTTTTCTTGAAAGAGAGGATGCCTACAATCTTAAAATGACCCTTTTAACAATGATAATGTCAAAGCTTCCGAAGGCATTTGAGATAGATGCTTTTGATATTCAGGTTCTGTGCCCTATGAAAAGGGGACAGGTGGGGGTTGAGGAGATGAACAGGCTGTTGCAGTTTAAGCTGAACCCTCCCGATGATGAAAAATGCGAGCATATATCGGGCGACATTATTTATCGTGAGGGCGATAAGGTAATGCAGATAAAAAATAATTATCAGATAGACTATGAGATAAGAAGCAAAAGCGGTTTTGTTTCTGAAAGAGGAAACGGGATTTTTAACGGGGATCAGGGTAAAATACTGAAAATCAATCGCTTTTCAGCCACTATGACCATACTTTTCGACTCCGACAGGTATGTGGAATACCCCTTTAATATGCTGGAACAGTTGGAGCTTTCCTATGCCATAACCGTGCACAAATCCCAAGGCAGCGAATTTGAGGTGATAATATTGCCGCTTTTTGACAACAGCAATCTTTTAATGACACGAAATATCTTGTACACCGCAGTTACCAGAGGGAAAAAATGTGTGTGCATATTGGGACGAAAAGAAGTATTTTGCAGAATGATTGAAAATGTGGGAGATTTCAGGAGGTTTTCTTCGCTTGATGAGAGGATTAGAGAGGCGGAAAATATTAGCCGCAATAATTGATATTTTTTATCCTAAACGCAATTTTATCACACATGGAATATATAAGGGCGAAAAAATAAGATTGCAAAGTAGGGTAAATGAGAATTACTGTCTAAAATGCGGAAGATTAATAAAAGATGTCGCAAAGGAGCTTTGCCATGAATGTGTGAGTAAACAAAGATATTTTGACAGAGGGGTGTCGCTATCCCTATATGACGGGCAGATGAAAAAATCCATACTTATGTTTAAAGACGGGTTCAGATTTGAGTACGGGCGATACTATGCGGATGAGCTGCATAAGACACATAGAGAGTTCTTTAACAGTATATCCGTAGATATTATCATTCCCGTACCGATTTCCAAAAAGAAATTAAGGAAAAGGGGCTATAACCAATCGGAGGTGATAGCAGCAAGGCTTGGAGAATTGCTTCACAGGGAGGTAAAAAGCGACATAGTAAAAAAGCTTTCCGGTAAGGATCAAAAGACATTAAATGCGGAAAACAGAAAAAAGAATTTAAAAAATGCTTTTATTTTATGCGATGATATAGTACAATCAAAGAGAATATTGTTGGTGGACGATGTTTTCACCACCGGCAGTACCATAGACACACTGGCGAAGCTTTTAAAAGAAAAAGGTGCTGTGGAAGTCTATTTTTGCACTGTTTGTACAGGGAGTGGAGATTTTTATGCTTGATGAAGAAAAATTAAAGCTTATGACCTATCTTGCAAAAGAGGAGAAGAAAAGCTCTTTACAAAAAAGCATCCTCATTGTGAGAACATATAGAAGTGATTATTTAATAAAAAACGGAATTTTATCTTTTATCGTAGGGACTATGCTGTTCGGTATATTTTTTGCGATTTATGCCGTAAGTCACTTGGAAAAGGTAAGTCTTGCCATATTTACCGACAGCTTTATGACATCTTTCAGCGAATTGATGTTAAAATATGCTGTTTTTATTTTGATTTATTTGGGAATCAACATAATTATATACAATATAAAATACAGCATAAGCTATGAGAGGTTTATGAATTACAGAAGAATCCAAAAAGAATTATTGAGACTAAGTATGCGGGAGGATATAGATGATAATAAAGCTACATGAGATGCGAGAGCTTATAAAATCATATTATGCGAGGTTTTCCATATATATAAACCCTGCATTAAAAGGCATTTCAGCCTTTATTTTATATACCATAATAAATACATGGCTCAATTTTTCAAAGCCGCTTTCAAACCCGTTTATTATATTGCTTCTGTCGCTGTTTTCCGCAATTTTCCCGTGGAAATTCATATCGTTTGCGGCAATTTTGATAATACTTATACATCTGAAAGCGGTTTCAATTTATTATGTAATATTGGTGGGCTTTGTGCTTATATTGATGTACCTTGTATATTTCCATTTTTCGGTGGAGAGGGGTATTTTACTTGTAATCACACCCATTTTGTTTGCCCTTAAAATCCCTTATGTGTTGCCGGTTGCCGTCGGACTTTTGGGGAATCCGTCGGATTCCTTGGGAATGATACTCGGAATAATCTTTTTTTATCTTCTGGCATTCGCAAAGGGGCATATAATACCTGCGGATACAGGGGTGGCAAAGCATGAGATAGAGCAGGTTACCGACAGTCTTTTGGAGGCGGGAGAATATCTGTTTAAGAACCCCACCATAGTTTTGTATATTATAGTATTTTCAGCGGTTCTTTCAACGGTGTATATGATAAAGCGTATATACATAAAGCATGCATGGTTCATCGCCGTTTCGGCGGGTAATATAATAATGACCGTGGCACTGTTGTTGGGTGATTATAAGCTTGAAGTTCCGATAAATATAGGTGAGCTGTTTTTAGGCATTATATGCTCCATTGTTATAAATATGATCATTACCTTTTTCGCATTTAATGTGGAATATCTTGCGACTGAGAACTATCAGTTCGAGGATGATGAATACTATTATTATGTGAAAGCGGTGCCTAAAATATCCATGCCTGTTAAAAACAGAACTGTACGTCGAATAACGACCAAATCAGGAGGCAACTATCAGACAGACGATATAGAGTGGGGGAGGGGGACGGTTAATAAAAAATGATTTTAAATGCTCCTAATTTCCTGAATGAACAACTATTTGATATAGGATGGCTGAATCGCTTCGGTATAAAGGATCTGATAGAAATAGTCATCCTGACGCTGATTGTCAGAAAATTTTTATTATGGACAAGGAAGACAAGAGCCTGGACTCTATTTAGGGGTGTGGGTATATTTGTCCTGTTCTTATTTGTGGCAAGGCTTCTTGATATGAGTGAGCTCGTGTATATTATGGACAAGGCAATAAGTGTGGGAATTACCGCATTTATCATTCTTTTTCAACCGGAACTCAGAAAGGCGCTTGAGCAGATAGGGCAAGCCAATATCAATATTTTGGGGAATTTTATGAATAACAAGGAGCTGTTTGACGACAATACCGTAGAGGCACTTGTAAAGGCGACATTTGATATGGCAAAGGTCAAGACCGGAGCACTCATAGTAATAGAACAAAAGGTGGGGCTGTCGGAGTATGAAAAAAGCGGAATCAACCTGGATGCGGTATTAACTTCGGCGCTTTTGATTAACATATTTGAAAAAAACACCCCATTGCACGACGGAGCGGTGATAGTGAGTGCAAACCGGGTGGTTGCCGCCACCTGTTATCTTCCCATATCCGATAACGCCACATTAAGCAAAGACTTGGGCACAAGGCACAGGGCGGCTCTTGGAGTGAGCGAGGTCACGGATTCGCTCACCATAGTGGTATCCGAGGAAACGGGCAAAGTTGCGGTGGCATACAAAGGGGAGCTCGACAGGAAAGTGGACGAGAGTGTTTTAAGGAACAAGCTGAAAGCCCTGCAAAACAAGCAGGAAACGACAACCACGGGTGCTTTTAGGAAGAAGTGGGGGGCAAAAAAATGAATGACAGCAGGCAAAGACTTAAGATAAATGTATTGTCCGTAATTTTAGGAATACTTATATGGTTTATCGCTCTAAGCCTGGGCGACCCTACCGTCACAAGAAAAATAACGGGAATTAAGGTCAACCTTAAAAACGCCGCATCTATTGAAAAGCTTAATAAGACATACAGCATAAGGAGCGAAACCGACAGCGTAAGTATAAACATAAACGTCAGGGACAGAAGATCCATAGTGGACAGTCTGAAAGCTGACGACTTTGTCGCTACGGCTGACTTAAGCAAATGGAATGAGCTCGGCAATGTACCGATAGTGGTGAGTTGCAAGAACCCGAAGGTAAGCTCGGACAGCCTTATCCAAAGCCAGTACTCTCTGCAACTGGATATTGAAAATCAGATTTCAAAGTCCTACAAAATAGATGCTCGAACGGTCGGAGAGGTGGCGGACGGTTATCAGATAGAGGGTGTTACCACCAATCCCGAAAGTGTAGTTGTAAGGGCGGGACAGAGTGTGATAGACAGGATAGACAAGATAGAGGTGACAGCCAATGTCACAGGAATGAAAAAGGACGTGGAAATAACCGGCAATCTGCGTGCGATGGATAAAAGCGGCTCAGAGATACCAAGTTCAAGGCTTGAATATGTGTCATTATCGGGGGATAAAAAAAGTGTGGAAACCTCCGTAAAAATTCTTAAAACCAATATGATACCGGTAAAGGTGGCAACAACGGGAGAGCTTTTGGAGGGACTTAGGATAGAGAACATAGATGTTAAGCCCTCCTTGGTTGAAATACGTGGACGAGCCGATAAATTGGCGGAAAACAAGGTGATTGAAATAAAAGATGCGGTGTTCAATCTAAGTCAGATAAGAGACAGCTTTTCCGCAACTATAGACATAGAAAAATATTTGCCTAAGGGCATAAAGCTTGCCAGGACAAGCGACAGATATGTGGACGTGTCCGTAGGTATAAAAAAGCTTGACAGCATAATGCTTGATGTTCCGTTTGACAACATTGAGGCTATAAATGCACCCAAAGATTTATCGTATGAAATAATGGGTACGGGAACGGCAAAGGTAAAAATATATGGAGACAAGGAAAAACTGCTTAATATAGATGCGGATGATTTTTCATATCACATAGACCTTAAGAGTATAACCGAGGAGAGGACGTATAAGCTTAAACTGTATCTTAATGTTCCTGAGGGAATTGAACCCTCAAGCGACAGCTATGTCTATGTCAGAGCATACAGGGAAGCCGAAGACCCTACTATAGCGGATCCGGACGATAATAACGATGATGAAAAGAACCGCACACATGAGGACAGGACTACGGAAAACGGACAAAATGACGGTTCAAATAATGAAGACAGAACGGACAACAAAGACACGACAGTCACCGAATAATTAAAAACAAGGGGCAGGCTTTAAGTGAACATAAAAAATGTGATAAAACAAGGAAAAGAACTGAAAAAATTTCTTAAGGAAAAGCGGGAGATTTTTAAAAACAGATGGCTTTTTTCATCTACCGGCAACACCGCATTTAACTACAATTCCAAGTATCTGTTTGAGTATGTACTTAAGCATTACAGCGATATAATACCCTTTTATGTGATTAATGACGAGACAAAAAGAGCGGAGCTTAACGCTGAATATAAAACGGACTGTTTTATAAACACAAATACGGAAGAGGGAATAAAAAAGGCACTTTCCTGTAAAGTCTGGTTCACATCTGCGGGGCTTCCAATCTATGCAAGGAATCTGCATAGACACTATATGATAATAAACCTCTGGCATGGAATCCCCTTAAAAAAGATAGCACTTGAGGATAAAAACCTTAATTTTATAAAAAGACTGCTGTTTAACGAGATATTTTCAAAAAACTACACATATGTAATCACCTCGTCAAAGAGCCTTGATGAGATAATGCAAAAAAGCTTTAATGTACCTCCCTGCAAGATAAAAATATGGGGTCAGCCAAGATGCGACAGATTATTCGATGAAAATGAGGCAAAAGAGGTTCTACACGGACTTTTTTCAAGGGAGTTCGACTTTAAAAGACTGATACTTTATGCTCCCACATTCAGAAACGATGAGGCTGTAAGGCTGT
>CAUUGW010000093.1:0-5968 GCA_963544785.1 uncultured Lachnospiraceae bacterium
CCTCTGAATCCTTATCGCAAAAGGATGAACTTTGGAACTATTTAAAACAAAAAGACCCTAAAATATATAAGTCAATCAGAAAATCGGTACTTGGAAACACTCTTAATTTAAGAGGCAGGAGCGGCAGACAAATATCACTGCTTGCATATAAAATCGCAAAACAAATTTATGGTTTTAATTAAAAATCAAAAAATAGAATCTCAAAAAAAAGACTTTAATTACATAATTTTAGTAATAAAGTCTTTTTGTTTTAAATATTCAAATAAAATAATGATAATATATGTTGCATATTTTTGCATATTGTGTTATATTATTTGCATATTTATAAATTAAGTGCAAACTTTGCTTGGAATAATTTATTGCCGGAAGGAGAGAAAATCATGAATTTAAAAAAGAAAATTATCACTTTTGCGCTTGTAGCTGCCACTGTCATATTTACCGGATGCGGGCATAAAAGTCAATCAAAACCGATAACGTCTATAGATGGGCTTAAAGGTGCAAGAATAGGTACACAGCTTTTAACTACCGGACATCTCTTTGCAGAAGAAAGATTTAAAGATGATAAGGAAACACAGGTACTTGCATATAGTAAAGGGGCTGATGCTATAGCCGCATTAAAACAGGGTGCTCTTGACTGTGTTATCATTGACGAAGAAACGGCAAAAATCTTTGTAGATAAAAATAATGAATTAAAAATATTAGATGCCGCATTTGAAATAGAAGAATATGCCGTCTGCGTTAATAAGGATAACAAGATTTTACTGAATAAAATTGACTATGCCATTGACGAATTAAAGCTGAACGGTTCTTTTGATAAAATTGTATCCAATTATATAGGAGATAAAAAAGGGGAAACTCCTTATGAAAAAGATTTATCAAACGACTTCTCAAATGGAAAACTTATAATGGCAACCAATGCACAATTTCCGCCATACGAATTTTATGAGAATGATAAAATCATCGGTATAGATGTGGATTTTGCCAAAGCCATTGCCGACAAATTAAAAATGGAACTCATAATAGAGGATATGGAATTCGATACAATAGTATCATCTGTTCAGTCCGGTAAATCTGATATAGGAATGGCAGGAATATCAATAAGTCCCGACAGGGAAAAAAGTGTAACATTCAGTCATCCCTATGTAGACACAAAACAGGTAATAATAACAAAAAACCTTGAATAAACGTAAGTTAAAATAAAGGCGGTAAAACATTTTGGATTTTTTAATAAGTGAAATTAAAATAAACTTTATAGATGACAACAGGTACAGATACATATTGAAAGGTTTGGGAAATACTCTCATAATTACGACCTTAGCCCTTATCATAGGCATAATCATAGGATTCTTTGTCGGAATTATAAGGGCGGTAAACGAAAAAGAAAAAAATCTCAATCCTTTCTTGAAATTATTAAACAAAATTTGCATCTGTTATATTACGATAATAAGAGGTACGCCTGTGATGCTGCAGCTGTTAATTATGTACTTGGGAATACTTGCAATTCCGAATTTCCCGACAATAATTGTAGCCTCTCTGACTTTCGGAATAAATTCCGGAGCCTATGTGGCAGAAATAGTAAGAGCGGGTATAATGAGTATAGATGACGGTCAAATGGAAGCGGCAAGATCTCTAGGGCTGCCGTTTATGACTGCTATGCGATACGTCATAATACCTCAGGCATTTAAAAATATATTACCCTCTCTTGGAAATGAATTTATCGCTCTACTTAAAGAAACATCAATTTGCGGATACATAGGAGTAATGGATTTAACCCGTGGTGGAGAAATTATCAGGTCAAATACCTTTTCAATATGGACTCCGTTAATAGCTGTAGCGTCTATATATTTACTGATTGTTTTAATTTTAAGCAAACTCATAAAACTGATGGAAGGAGCTTTAAGAAAAAATGAAAAATGAGCCGATAATCAGTGTAAAACATTTATCAAAAAGCTTCGGGAACAACAAGGTAATTGATGACCTGTCTGTAAATATTGAGAAAAATGAAGTGGTAGCTGTTATCGGAAAATCAGGTTCAGGAAAATCCACTTTCCTTCGTTCCCTCAATCTGTTGGAAACAATAAGCTCGGGAGAAATATTTTTTAACGGCATAAATATTAACGACAAAAATATAGATATAAATAAAATCAGGCAAAAAATCGGAATGGTTTTTCAGCATTTTAATCTGTTTTCTAATTTAACCATTGAACAAAATATCACGTTAGCTCCTATAAAAAACGGATTATTAAAAAATACTGAGGCGACAAAAACTACAAAAATACTATTAGAAAAAATAGGAATGCCGGATAAACTGAAATCCTATCCCTCCACCCTGTCGGGAGGTCAAAAGCAAAGAGCCGCCATAGCCAGAGCCTTGGCTATGAATCCTGATGTCCTGCTGTTTGATGAACCAACCTCCGCCTTAGACCCCGAAATGGTCGGAGATGTCTTATCGCTTATGAAAGATTTGGCAAGAGGAGGTATGACAATGATAGTGGTAACCCACGAGATGGGCTTTGCAAAAGAGGTAGCCGACAGAATACTGTTCTTTGACAATGGTAAAATAACTGTAGATGAAAGTCCTGACAGCTTTTTCGGTACATATCACAATAAGGAACTGTCCGATTTCCTGTCCAAGGTGCTGTGACATTAACTATCATTTAAATTCGATTTTTCGCTTAATAGGCATACGTCGAAGCATATCTCTTAGTAGAGGGCTGTGTGACAACATTCGTTGATGTGTTTTTATGCGGTCATATTTCCCTTTACAAGCTCCTTAATCGGTTTCATACATTTTTCTTTTTGTTCTGCGAAAAATTTCCTGTTTTCAAGGAACATATTATTGCCCTCAGTATCAATAGATACTATCAAAGGTCCGAACTCCTTTACCCTCATCACCCATATAGCTTCCGGCATTCCAAGCTCTTCCCAGTACACCTCTTTTAATTCTTCAACCATCTGTGTGGCAATAACGGCACAGCCCCCCGGAAAAACACAGTGTATAGCCCCGTATTCTTTGCAAGCTTCACTCGTACCCTGTCCCATTCCGCCTTTTCCGATTATTATTCTAACTCCGGTTCTTGCAATAAATTCCTTTTCATCGGCTTCCATCCTGACAGATGAGGTGGGTCCTATTGAAATAAGCTCATTTTTATCGGTTTTTTTAATTATAGGACCTGCGTGCATAAGTGCCATATTCTTAAAATCATAAGGAGAGCTCAGCCCCTCTCTTACTATCCTCCTGTGCACATCATCACGCCCTGTCGCCAGATAACCTGATAGGTAAAACACATCCCCTACCCTTAAATTCCTTATAGCTTCAATAGAAACAGGAGTATTAATTATTGTTTTCATATGCTTTCCCTTTCTGACATATTCATATATTCATACGCATTGATATAATTATCCACTTTATAGGACAGGTTTCTGTCAAAATGTATTACTCCACGCCGATGTGTATAACAGGAAACATTTACCGCCACAGCTATGTTTGCGGTATGTCTTGCGGAGGCTTCGATATGAACATCAAGAGCCGCAGTGTTTCCCCTTAATCCCTGCGCCCCTATTCCCATATTATTCAAGCCTTGCAATAAAGCGTCTTCTAAGGCTGCCGCCTTTTTGTTTTCATTCCTGCTTCCGATAGGTCTTAGATATGCCTTTTTGGATAATACTGCAGCATTTTCCACATTCGTTCCGAGCCCCACCCCGATAACAAGTGGAGGACAGGCATTTAAACCCAAATCCGATACTGTATCAAAAACAGACTGCACTATAGTTTCATAACCGTCTGATGGCTTAAATACCTTGGAATTACCGGGTAAGCTGCAGCCTGCCCCTGAAAAAAATGTGATAATATCAAGCTTGTCATTATCAGGAACCAAGTCCCAATGAATCCAGGGAGTCCTCTGACCTGTGTTATCGCCGGTATTTTTCTCTTCAAAAAAATTAACCGCATTTTGCCTTAACGGTACACTTTGTGTAGCATTTTTTACGGCTATGTTCAGCGATTCTTCTACCACCGATAAATAAGGAAAATCACTCCCTGCAGTAATATAAAAATGCAATATACCGGTGTCCTGACAACATGGTCTGTTAAGCGTTTTTGCCTGATCCAAATTCCTGAAATATGCGTCATATATTGATTTTTGCATATCGTCAGTTTCTTTATTTGCCGCATTTTTTAAAGCTTCAACTACATCATCAGGCAGATGTGTACATGAAAGAGCAATGAATCTCTCCATTATTTTTGATAACCTGATCTTTCCCTCAGCCCTGTTCATAAGATTTTCTCCTCTTCAAAAACCTGTTTATTATTTATAATAAAATTGGGAGAATAAAATCTAATACATATAGATCAATATTCTCCCGTTTAGTAAAAAAATTTTCTTTTTATGTTCCGTTTAAAAAAATTGAAACTGATTTTTAATTAGAAATCAATTCATTCCGGTCCTAAATGCTTTTAATACTTCTTGCCTGTTAATAAATGATGTTCTATAGTTGCCTGTAGCAGCCAAATGCGGAGATTTTCTTAACCTTTCTCTATTTGCCGTTATCTTTCTGTCAATGCTTAATATCAATTTATCTATAAAGGGTTCAAATGAATCCGTCAGCATGTCCTGCATAGACTTTGTCAATCCGGCAGAGGCAAAAGCTTTCTTTGAGCGATTCCGGTTGTGTAGTCCTTATTGGATTCAATATGTCTTGTATAGTCACTTACTCTTTTATCAACTAAAGCATTCAAACTCTCCCTCATATCATTCGGTGCATCGGTTTGCCCAAGCTTTTATAAAAACCGCCTATGTCGGCTTTTTCATTCAGCTCTTTTCTGAATTTTTCCAAATTTTCAGTGGTCATCGGTTTTACAATTCCCTGACGCTTCGGAACGGCAGTGCCTGCAAGTAAATCATTGATGTTTAATTCTTATCCTGTTCTTGCATCCAACAAACAACCTGCTTTTTTGTACTCTCTTTCCAAGATGTTTTCTGAGGTTATGTCTTCTTCTTCCTCAGAGGCGATTCTTATCCATTTGTTTAATTTTAAATCCTGTTTATCACTGTTCTTAGCCCGGGTAATCGTTCCACTTAAATATAGATGACGCATACCGTTTGCAACGGGAGCCGAAACAGAAGCACCATATTTAGAACTATGCTAGTCTTTTTTTCCGATATTAACAGTGTCATAGCAAGGTCTTTGTGTTTCATTGTAGACCATTGCATCCAATTTCATCAGTTTGCTATGCTGTTTCATAACATAATCTATTCTTGCACCTGAATACAAATTTGTCCTTACATGTATTTTTATATCCTCCTGTCACAAATATAGTTTGTGCTGATATAATACTTATATTGCGGTCTTTAATAATAAGAACTGGCTGCACTATAGATTAGTATATCCTAACGCTATAAAAATGTCAACAATCAGCACTCCCTACTTTTTATTGTTCTCAACCTTAATTGCAATTTGTTCAACTACACTGTCTGTTGCTTCAGGATCTGTAATTTTAATTTTCTGAGCAGTTACACCATGTTTTAGAGTTTTTGAACTTAATACCTTTTACCTGTTCACCCTCTTCTAAATAAATAAATTTATTACCGGTTGCTTCGGCTAAAAGTAAATCATGTGTAATAATGATAACTGTTTTTCCTTTCTCAGCAATAAGCTTCACCCAATTAATAATTGCATACAGTCCCTCTCCATACATTCCGCTTGTCGACTCATCTAATATATAAATATCGGCATCTGAACAGTATGCCGCTGCCAATGTAACTCTTTGTTTTTCGCCCCCCGACAAAGATGCCGGATGCCTGTCTTTCAATTCCATCAACTTAAAAGTATCTAAGCTTTCTATTAAATCTTGTTTCAGTTTTTTTGTCACTTTCTTGCCAAGTGCTATTTCTCCGGCGACGGAATCTGAATATAATTGATAATCCGCATCTTGCATAACAAAATAGCAAAATTCATTTCTTAAATT
>CAUUGW010000094.1:0-5930 GCA_963544785.1 uncultured Lachnospiraceae bacterium
TCCCCTACGATACACCTTTTTTTCTTCCTCAGTAAATATATCTTCATTAAGAAAAATTCTGGCTACTGTTGATTGAGTTTTAGCTTTAACATAAAAACTGGATTTGGCATTTATATTTGAAACCCTATTACTATATTTGTTTACTAAAATAGTTCTAATAACAATTTCCAAAACCACATCTCCCATATAGGCAAGCACGATGGGAGAGTAGTTTCCGGTATCAATTTCATTTAATCTGAATTCATTTTTTATCAAATCATAAAAGCTTAAATTTTCTTCCATTGTGTGCCTGCTCTGGTATCCTTTATTTCTATTCCCATTTCTTTTAATATATCTCTAATTTTATCCGCTTTAGCAAAGTCTTTATTCTTTTTTGCCTCATATCTTTCATCAATCAATTCTTCAATTTTAATAATATCATCAGATGATTGTTCGTCTTCTTTAAATATTAATCCTAATATATCAGTTAATTTAATGATAGAATTCAGCGTAAATTCAGCTTCTTTTGAATTAAGTTTATTTTCTTTTGTAAGAATATTTGCATATTTTACCATTTCAAACACAGCACTGATAGCATCGGCAGTATTGAAATCATCGTCCATACTTTCCATAAACTGTATATTGTATTTTTCAATATCATTTCTTAATTCTTCACTAATATTTTTATCATTAATGTCTTGTTTAGCCAGATATCTTAAATTAGTAATTGTATTAAAAATCCTTTCAAATGAAGCTTTAGCGGATTGTATCAGTTCTTCACTGAAATTAAGTGGACTTCTATAATGTGCACTTAACATAAAGAATCTTAAAATTTGCAAATCATATTTTTCAGATATTTCTCTAACTGTAAAAAAGTTACCTAATGATTTTGACATTTTATGATTGTTGATATTAAGAAAGGCATTGTGCATCCAATATTTAGCAAATGTTCCACCATTTGCAGACTCAGATTGAGCTATCTCGTTTTCGTGGTGAGGAAATATTAAGTCTTCTCCGCCTGCGTGAATGTCTATATGTTTTCCCAAATATTTCTCGCTCATTACACAACATTCCGTGTGCCAGCCCGGTCTACCTTTTCCAAATGGGGATTCCCAAAACGGTTCTCCATCTTTCATAGGCTTCCACAGTACAAAATCGAGAGGATCTTCTTTTTCATCAAGACCTGATACCTTAAGCTCTCTTTCACCGGTTCTTAAATCCTCTAAATTTTTATGTGATAATTTTCCATATTCTTTAAAACTGTTTACCTTAAAATAAACCGTGTTATTTTTTACATAGGCATTTTTTTGTTCAATAAGCTGTTCAATAAGTTTTATCATACCGTCCACCTCATTAGTGGCAAGAGGGTGCACGTCTGCCGGCATAATATTCATTCCGGACATATCTTTTTTACATTCTTCAATAAATTTTTCAGAAACCTCTTTTGATGTTGTTCCTGTTTCATTTGCCCTGTTTATTATCTTATCATCAATATCGGTAAAATTTGACACATATTTTACAGTGTATCCTTTATAAATCAAATATCTTCTTACCGTATCGAAAAATATCATAGGTCTGGCATTACCGATGTGTATAAAATCATATACGGTAGGTCCGCACACATACATATTTACAGTGTTATTATTTATAGGAACAAATTCCTCCAATTTTCCGGAAAGTGTGTTATAAATTTTTATCATATTATATCTCCTTTTCTTTCTATTAAAGATACTGCGTGTGCCACTATAGCGTCCTTGTTTTTAGTCTCACCCATTCCTTCTTGGGTAGTGGCTTTTACATTAACTTGAGTTTCATTTAAGCCCAAACATCGTGCAATATTTTCAGACATTCTCTTTTTCAGAGAAAACAACTTCGGATACTCCGCCAAAACGGTAGCATCTATATTACTTATAATAAAGCCTGAGTTATCAAGCAGTATCTTTACTTTATTTAATAAAATCATACTGTCAATGTTTCTATAAGAATTATCTGTATCAGGGAAATGCTCTCCTATATCGCCTAAAGCGGCGGCACCTAAAAGGCTGTCCATTATTGCGTGAATGAGTACATCTCCGTCAGAATGTGCAACGAAAGTTTTGTTACAATATATTTTTTCTCCACCCAATGTAATAAAATCTCCGTCAATCATTCTGTGTAAATCATAACCGTGTCCAATTCTGAACAAATTAAACACCTCCTTTTATAAGAAACTATAACAAAAAAATCCGCACACAAGCAGTGTACGGATAAAAGAAGTAGCGGAGGAGGGATTTGAACCCCCGACACCACGGGTATGAACCGTGTGCTCTCGCCAACTGAGCTACTCCGCCATAAAATATTTCCTATGGGACCTACAGGGCTCGAACCTGTGACCCTCTGCTTGTAAGGCAGATGCTCTCCCAGCTGAGCTAAGATCCCAAAAGATTTACAACTTTTTCAACAAAGCTGCTTTGCTATTATATTATATTTTTTTATAAAAGTCAATAGCATTTATAAATTTTTATTAATTAAAACTTAAAGGATTAAAAATGGCTTAAAATAGCGGTTTTTAAAATTTTTTTATAAATTATTTCAATATTTTTATATAAGTTATTGACTATTTTTATATTTCGTGCTAAAATACCTCTGTTGCAAAAATTGCGGTCGTGGCGGAATTGGTAGACGCGCAAGACTAAGGATCTTGTCCGTGATTAAATGGGTGCGAGTTCAAGTCTCGCCGACCGCATATTTATAAGTATGAGAGGCACAAAAGCGATTGTTTTTGTGCTTTTTTTTATATCGTAAAAAAATCTTGCCAAATATAAATATTGCTTGTATACTATGATTGGTAATGATTTGTACTTTAACATAATAATGAAACAGCAATTCTATTTGAGAGGTGTTTTTATGAAGCTACTTATTAAAAATGGCAATATAGTTGATCCGAAAAATAAAAAAGAATTTGTTTCAGATATTTTGATTGAAAATTCGGTAATTTCTAAAATTTCCGAAAACATAATTGATGTTAATGCAAAGATATTGGATGCAAAAGGTTTCCATATAATGCCGGGCTTTATAGATATGTATGAGCATTTAAGAGATCCGGGAAATATAGAAAGTGAAGATATAATAAGCGGAAGTATTTCGGCTGCTGCCGGAGGATTCACAACGGTCTGTACTATGCCTGACACTGTTCCGGCGGTTGATTGCATAGACGTGCTTAACTACGTTAATGTTAAAGCTAAAGATGTTGCCTGTATAAATATTATTCAGGCTGCCGCAATCACCAAGGGTAATGAAGGAAAAAACCTTGTTGATTTTAACCTTTTAGGCAAGAGCGGAACAAGGGTATTTTCCAATAATCCAAAATATTTTTTATCTGCGGATGTCTTAAATAAGGCGTTTTATAAGATAGCAAAATTTAATCATTTATTTATTGATAATTGTATAGATATTAATTTTATAAAAGACGGGGTTATGAATGAGTCCGCTGTTGCTAAAAAATTGGGGCTTAAAGGAATTGAGAATATTGCAGAAGATTCTATGATTGCCAGAAACCTGTTTATTGCTATGGTAAACGGAATAAATTATCATATTGCAAAATGTTCTACCACGGACAGCTTAATGCTTGTTTCCATGTATAAGGATATAATGAAAGAAAAGCTTACCTGCAGTGTTACCCCTCATCACCTACGTTTTTGCGATGAGGATATAAGTAAAGACGATTCAAATTATAAAACAATGCCTCCGTTAAGAAGCGGAAATGATAGAAAAGCTTTAATTAAAGGCTTAAAAGACGGTATTATTGATGTAATAGTATCCGGACATTCACCTCAATTATTATCCTATAAACAGATAGGATTTAATAACGCTCCTTTTGGAATGATCGGTTCTCAAACCGCTTTTTCCGTATGCCTTGAAAATATAGTAGACAAAGGAATTTTAACCTTGGCGGAATTGATAGGTAAACTTTCCTACAATCCTTCTAAAATATTGAATTTGGATAATAGAGGGCTTATAGAAGAAGGTAATATTGCCGATATTTGTATTTCCGATATAAATGAAAAATATATACTGAACTATGAAACAATAAAATCAAAGAGCAAAAATTCTCCTTTCATTAATAAGGAATTGAAAGGCAAAATAAAATATACATTGGTAGGCGGTAAAATAGTTTATAATGATATGGAGCGGATAATTGAGTAAAGATAACACAAATACGGATAATTCTATTGAAAACAAAAAATTGGGAGATTTAGACGGTCCGAAAGTTTTTAACAGTGTTAATGATGCAATGAATGAAGACCGGATAAAAAAGGTTAATCAGGGTAAAAATGATATTATATTAAAAAATGTTCAATCAGGAACACAGTCAGGTGTTTCAAAACGAGGATTTTTCAGATTTTATAAATCATTAACTTTTGTAAATAGAGAATATGCGACAGGCGGTATAACTTCAACAATATTATCTTTAATTTCAATTATTGCACTTTGCCATTGCATATTACAATCTATATTTTTAAGAGGAATTATTAAGACGAATATTATTTTTATAGCACTTATAAGCTTCATTATATCAATATTTTCTTTTATAATCGGGATAAAAAGTCTTAAAGAAGAAGATAAAAAATATTTATTCAGCAGAATAGGGTTGTACAGTGCTTTATTTATACTATTATTTTGGGTAATTGTTTATATAAGAGGCTTACTATTATGAACATAATTAGGGGGATTTTATAATGAAACCGATGAACAAAGCTCTTTCAACAATATTATACGCTGTTTTATTTTTTATAATAATTCATTCTTTTAGTATACAGACCTTTGCATCTGCTGATAATTCTTTATCATCTTTAAAAATAGATGGAGTAGACTTATCTCCTAAATTTAAATATAATCGTCTTAAGTATACCGGAACACTTAATTCAAATGAAACAAAAGTCAATGTAAAAACCAAGACTTCAAACAGACGTGCAAAAGTAATCAGTATTTCCGGAAACACAGACCTTAAAGACGGATTAAATACTATAAAAATAGTGGTTCAGGCACAGAACAAAAAAAAGGCGATATATGAGATTGCTCTGACCAAGATTCCTGTTACAGACAGCACTGATAATATCTCAGATAACGATAATGAAGAAATAGGGCAGTCCGATGTTTTGACAGGTTCAGAAGATAATAATAATTTGACAGCTGATAATAAGACTACTAAAGAAAAAAAGAAGAGTAAAAAGGAGCAGATAAAGGAGCTCGAAAAAAAGGTTGAAGAAGCAAATATCGCTTATGAAAACTTAAATGAAAAATACACGAATATACTCAAAGATAATAAAAGTTTGCAATTTAAAAATAATATATTTATAATATTATCTATTTTATTTTTCTGCCTGCTTTTTATCTCCATTTTTATTGCCGCAATTAGAAATAATACAAAAAAATACTTAGATAAAGAATTTCCTGATTCTAACAAAAATAAAGATAAGAAAAATAATGAAGCAAAAGTTAATATTGATGAGCTTATGAATGAAATATATGATATAGAAAATTCAGATAACAGCAATTACGGTAAACTCAGCAATAAAATCAATATTTCTGATGATGCTCCACTTGATATAAAAATACAGTCTTCGGATAAAACGGCAAAAAAAGATGTGGATAAAAAAGACAGCTTCAGCTTTGACATTATAGATTTGTAGTTGTAATTCATAGTTCTATATGTTATAATAGTGATAGAATAATAGGAGGGAACTATGATTATAAATGTTGATTTTCACTCTGATGAGGCTCTTTATATGCAGCTTTGTAATCAAATAATATTCGGTATAGCCACAGATCAATTTCAAAACGGCGATACATTGCCGTCAGTGAGAAATTTAGCTGAAGAAATAGGCATAAATATGCACACTGTCAACAAAGCATATAATGTCCTTAAACAGGAAGGTTTTCTCAGAGTTAATAATAGAACGGGGGCTGTT
>CAUUGW010000095.1:0-5916 GCA_963544785.1 uncultured Lachnospiraceae bacterium
GTTATCGGTGTATCCATATTCGCTCCTTTTAAAACATCAAGAGCTTCTTTTGCTTTATCCGCATTTCCTATCACTTGTGCCAATTT
Source organism: uncultured Lachnospiraceae bacterium (assembly GCA_963544785.1). GTDB lineage: Bacteria > Bacillota > Clostridia > Lachnospirales > Lachnospiraceae > CAUUFM01. Next base: position 87 of record CAUUGW010000095.1, read on the forward strand.
AAGCAATAAATCTTCTTCCTTAATCATAGCCAATCCCCTTTCACATCAATCCAGTTTTTACCTTTCACTTCTTCTTGTTCGTCATTTGAATTTGTATTAATATCCTGATTTTCTACATAAAAAGTCCTTACCCCCAAAATATCCGCCGCCGCAAACGCATATACTTCCGTATCTAAATAATGATTATCTCCGTGAACTTTCTTTTGTTTCCATACCATCTTTGTTGTATTGCCCTTTTTTTCCAATACTTTATGTTCACTTGTTAACTGCTGGGCATAATTTCTGTCACAATCCTTATAAGCCATAAAACAGCCCTCACCTATAGGCTTTTTTAATCTGTTAGCTATCATATCTTTATATTGTGATGTGTTTACTATAATTAACTGCCAACCGAACGCTGAACTGTCCACTCTATTGACTTTTGAGATTTTAAATGCGGAATCCATATAATGTGACGAACCCTTGCAAGGTAATGCCCATTCTGAATTTTGTATACAATATTCATAAACACTTTCAGTATCATTACCGCTATCAATAAGGCATAGGCTTACTTGCAATAATTCCCCTGTTTCTTTGCTAAAATCCTGATTCATAATTTGATTTAAGGTATCATCTAAGCCTAAACCCTGCCCGTGTGCTATGTTTTGACTGGTGGTCATATGCCCCCAAGCTCGTATTGTCCAATAAACACTGTTTTCCTGAACATCTACACCGCCCGTTAACAAGATAGCCCAATCCGGAACAATTCCGCTCTCAAGCTCTGTACACTTACTTAACACATCGCTTGCTTCCGTTTTGGCAACCTCATTTTCCCAAGGAAGAGCCAACCAGGAATTATAAAAATTCTGCTTTTTATCCAAATCCTTATGGCTTGTCAACCATTCTTTCGCAATTTCCGAAAATCTGACAAAAGGACTGTAAAGAGTGTTAATCCAGTATGCAACTACGCTTTTTTCTCCATCTCCGCCCCTTATTGCTTTCCATTCGCCTTTTAACAACATCTGCGGCTTATCACCGTCATATATTTCGCCCTTACATATCTGACATATGTATTTAGCCGTTCTGGCCCTCTCGGTTACTGTTTGTTCTTTATCCTTATCCCACTCCAAACACTCAAATTTAAGCTCTATATAATTCCCGCAATGCGGACAAGGCACAAAATAATGTTTTTCCACATCAGCCTGTTCTTTTGCTTTCCAAATATGACCGTCTTTTGTGGTGGGTGTACTGGTCATAAAGAATTTACTGTTATAAAAGGTCTTTTGACGCTCTTTTGCCAAGCTTAGAGGGTCTGCTTCTTTTTTTGTTGCTCCGCTGAATTTGTCCACCTCATCTACAAACAGATATTTCATAGCTTTACTTGCTAAGTTTGCAGGTGAATTACTTCCCGTTAGATTTAGGTACATATCGGTAAATTGCAATTCCAATTTTTGAGAATCATTTTCTTTGAATTTCTCTCTTAAATTAGGGCTAAGTTTTATCATCGGCTTTAATCTGTTGGTGGATATACTTTCAGCTAAGGTGTCTGACGGATAAACTATCATAGTCGGTGATGCGTCCTTACCTATTACATATCCGACCATATTTTGCAGTCCTTCCGTTCCTCCCATCTGTGTCGCCTTTACAAACACAATTTCACCGGTTTCTGTATTGTTAAGTTCATTCATAATATCTATCAGATAAGGTGTCTTGCTGTTATTCCATCTTCCCGGCATAGCCGAACTTTTGGCATCCAATATTCTATATTTTTCAGCCCATTCACTAACAGTCAATCTCTCTTGAGGTTTCAATAACTGCAAGGCTCTAACTTGATAAGCCGGAAGTAAAATATCTTTATTATTCGTTTTTTTCTTCATTAGATTTCCTCTATCGGCTTCACTTTTAATATAAAGTCCTCTATTTGCTTATCAATATCTTCCTGTAGATTCTTTTCTAATTCTCTTACAGTGGAATTATCAACTATACCGTTTATATAACCCGATACTCTGTTGGGAATTGCATTAAGAAATTTTTTCAATACAGTCATAAAATCTTTATAGTCTTCTTCTACGTCCTCTACTTTCAAATATTTACCTTTGGCTACATCGGTTTTAAATCCGTGCAGCTCGGTTTGAGATTTTTTAAGCTCAATATCCACTTCTAATTTTTCTGTCTGTAAGATATTGTATCTGCTTGCTAAGGATTCATCTTTTACTTTTTGCTTAATAATGGTAATATAAGCAAGGACAGCTTCATCAAGATTATAGCTATACCCTCTTCCGCTTTTTTTAGCTGTTAAAACACCATCTTGTGTCAACTGCTGAATATGCCTTTGCGTTACTCCGAACATTTTCGCCAACCGTTCAGAGCCTACTGTCACTATCCCACCTTTTTTCGCCCCCTTTTTTCATATTTACTTTATTTTTAGCCTTTATCTCTATATGCATAAAAACCCATCTGTTTTAATAGATTAAGATGTAGCTTTAATATTTAAGAACGAAGTACCATTTTTGAAAGCTTTTTTATACAGACAAAAGGTGCGGTTCGACCGTGCCCCCGACCCGTCTACCCCTTGGGTAGTACCTTGAATGCGGCTTGTTTTTTATTTATAATGTTTGCATATTTATGTATTCTCTTGCATAAATATGCAATAAAGATAAGTCTTTTATTTGGTTTTTTAATATTTGTTTAACCTTGTCTGTATTGTTTTTATTCATAATAAAAAGATTGATACGCTTCTATATATCATAAACCAATTTAAACTCTACTTTACTACCCTCTTTTATTTATTAAAGAAAAAATATCGCTTCATATTATTTAAAATAAAAAAAGATAGAGCGGTTAAACTCTATCTTACTTATGATATTTAATTTCTTTCTATATAATCTCTCATCAAGCGGCTGATTACCCCCGCTTGACTTTCTCCGTTCTCCTTGCACTTCTTTGCAAACTCTTCGCACAAGTCTTTCTTCAGCTTATAAGTCTTTGCTATATATCCCGCTTTCTTTTGCCATTTTTCATTTGCAATAGTTTGTGGTTTTGCTTTATTCATTTCGTCCGCCATTGTTTCAGTTCCAAGAGGGAATCAATTATTACAATGATTGCCCCCGCTCCTACTATTATATTTGTCAGCATCCAATCACGGAAAAAATAAAGCAGAATAAAAGCCGTTAGTAAAAATGAATTCCTTGATATTTTCATTGATTTTTTTAAACAATTATGGTAAGATGTCTATAAGGGTTATTCCCTTATAGACTTAAGATTTTAGTTAAAAGCCTCTATTAATTCGGCTATCGCTTTAATCAATGCCGCTGCTGCAACAGTTAGCTTGATTATGATATCGAATATAGGAGGCTTTTTACTCTTCCTCTTACCCATTGTTTGACCTCCTTTCTTGTTTGATATATTGATTATATCATATGGTACACCTTATGTCAAGTCTTTTTTGTGTTTTAGTACAAGATTTTTTAATTCTCTTTATTTGAAATAAAAAAGATAGAGCGGTTAAACTCTATCTTAATTATGATATTTAACTTCTTTCTATATAATCCCTCATCAAGCGACTAAGTGCTGCCGCTTGACTTTCTCCGTTCTCCTTGCACTTCTTTGCAAACTCTTCGCACAAGTCTTTCTTCAGCTTATAAGTTTTGTTTATCAATCCGACTTTTGCTTGCCATTTTGCCGTTGCGATTGTTTGCGGTTTTGGATTGTTCATTATTCCCCCTTGATATTTTTAAAAAATATGTTATTATAATAGCAGATTGAAAGGGGCAAGACTCTCAATCTGTTTAATTGCTGGCTCACCTTAACGGGTGAGTTTTTTTAATCCTCTATTGTCTTTTGGATATCTTCTATTATGCTTTCTAACTTTTCTTGTCTCTTTGTTTCATCTTTTTCATTCAAAGTTTCTTTTAAATCTTTTAAAAGAAATCTTAAAAAACCGTTAAATTGTTTATCTGTCATTCCCATATTTTCCATTATTTTCTCCTTTCTCTTGCCCTTACTTGCTTTCGCTGTGATTATATATTAACATAGGGTAGCCCTATTGTCAAGTGTTTTTTGCGTTTTAGTACAAGATTTAAATATACAAACTTAAAACACCCTATCTTCTTATAAATAAAAATATCAGAGCTTAATGCCCTGATACTTTTTATATAGCTGCTAATAGTTGTTTTGATTGCTTTCAATTTGTGGTAAAATCCCATTATTTTTTAGTAGATTGTAAAGGAATATTTTACCTTGTTGTGTCCAATAGGTGTGTGCCTTTGCTCCCTGTGTGCCGTCGGGCTTGTTATAGTTCTGTGTCTTGGTCTGTGTATATCCTTTATCCTGATACTTTGCATATAGATACCAGATGCCCGATTGGTTATATTGCACTCCCAAATTATGCAAAATATTATTCAGCTTTTGCGGTGACATTCCGTAATCTTTGGCTATCGTTGTTACGCTCACAAGGTCGGAACACTGCAATATCAAATCATAATAGCTTGCCTTTGGTTTTAGTTCTTTATTTTCAAGTCTTAAAGCTTCCATTTTTTCCTCCTGCTCTAATGCAAGCTGTAACGCTTCTTTGAAACTTGACGGTATCTTTCCGCCGATAATAACATTTCTCATTCTTTCAAACTCGTTAATATATGCAACATTCAAATCAAAGGCTTTAGGTACTGCCGCACTGTATCCGCCGATGAGTTGAGCTACTCCCTTTTCGGTTATCAAATAGTTTCTACTCGTTCTATTGTTTAACGTCTTATATTCACTTGGAATATAGAATTGAGCCGAAAGTTCGGCTGAACTAAACTTAATTACATAATTATCAATCTTTTCTAATAAATGCTTATGATTTACTTCTAATTCTTCAGCTACTCTATTACTTGTAGTTACAAGTATATTATCTATTTTTTCAACTTTTACATTTACAACCTCGTTCATTATCCTATAACCCCCTTTTTAATCTCCGCCTTTGTCGCTTTCCCTCCTTGTAAATACCCGAAACTAAAGGCACATACAATCAAATTAAAAATATCATCTTTATAAGCGTTTCTTATCTCGTTAATCGTTTCAAATCTCAAATCATATTTGCTATTGATACATTTTCTGGATTTACTTGCTAATTCAATTACATTTTTCATATAAAAAATACCTCCATTTTGATTTTTGCATTTGCCAAAATAAAGGTATAGTGATATAATATTTATACCTCAATTTTGGTATTCAATTTTGAGCCTTGAAACGATTGTTTGCTTTGGTCGGCTGTGCAATCGTTTCTTTTATTTCTCAATTTCTTTATAGACCTTTTTAATCCCTGTCATTATTATATTATATTGTGTTGTGTTTAATCTTTCACAACAATCATCTAATAGTTTTTTATCTTCCTTTGTTGCCCTAATTTTAATTTGTTCAGACTTAGGATTTTTGCTTTTCGGTCTGCCTATACGCTGTACCATCTTTTATCACCTCACTTTTTTGGGTACACATTTATTATATTATAGTGTACTCAAAAAGTCAACCCCTTTTTTACAAAAATATTAGTTTTTTTCTAAAATTTTTAATAACGCTTCTATCCTTTTGCCCCCTATCTTATCCAATTTTTTATAAATAAATTCTCCTTCCTTTTCTGTGACTTTAAAGGAAATGGATTTATTTCTTTTGAGTCCTGTCGCTTTCCTCCCGACGTTCCAAGAAGGCGTTTCACCTTTTTGCACACCTCTTGGTTTTTTTTCATTTTTCATTTTTCCTCCTAAAATTTTTCTAAGGCTTCTGCCCAAATTTTATAATTATCAAAACATAATTCTTTTGATAATTCAATTAAAACCCAGCTTCTTTTTTCAGTTGCTAAAAAGAATTTTACTAA
>CAUUGW010000096.1:0-5911 GCA_963544785.1 uncultured Lachnospiraceae bacterium
GGATATTCTTTAGTTAAATTTTCTATTTTAACCATTACCTTATCCATATTTTACTCCTTAAATTTTATGATATAATTATATATTGCATCGGCTTAAAATACAATCGTTTAATTTAAAATTATTGTGTGCGTATTGTAAAAAATCTGTATTTTTGTTTGCAAATAACAGATAGTGTTGCTATAATCTAACTGTAGTTCTAAATATTTAACTTAATTTTGGGAGGTAGATTTTATGAGTAATCAATTAATTGAGCTTGACGGCGGTTATATCGGCTCTTTTGTGCCTGATGACGAGCTTGTCTTGGCAAAAAAACAGATAGAGCTTGCTAAAAAGACCCTGCTTGACGGTGATTCCTTTGGAAACGATTTTTTAGGCTGGATTAACCTGCCTGTTAACTACGATAGGGACGAGTTTTCAAGGATAAAAAAGGCGGCGAATAAGATAAGAAACGACAGCAAGGTGTTTATCGTAATAGGTATCGGCGGCTCTTACCTTGGAGCTAAGGCTGCTATAGAGTTCCTTAATCATCCGTTTTATAATCAGCTGCCCGATAAAAAAACTCCCGAAATTTATTTTGCAGGGCATAATATGAGCAGCGACTACATTAAGGGTCTTATCGACATTATCGGTGACAGGGATTTTTCTGTAAATGTTATTTCCAAATCCGGTACGACCACTGAGCCTGCCGTAGCTTTCAGAATTTTTAAAGAATTACTTGAAAAAAAATATAATAATAAGGCGGCGGAGCGAATCTATGCCACCACCGATAAAGCAAAGGGTGCACTTAAAGAACTTGCGGACGAGAAAGGCTATGAATGCTTTGTAGTCCCCGATGATGTGGGCGGAAGATTTTCCGTACTGACCGCCGTGGGGCTTTTGCCTATTGCCGTTAGCGGAGCGGACATAGAGGCTCTTATGAGCGGTGCTTCAGATGAGCAGAAGCGTTGCAAAAATGCTGACTTTAATGATAATATGGCTATGCAATATGCGGCTTACAGAAATATCCTATTGCGTAAAAATAAAAACATAGAGCTTCTTGTAAACTATGATCCCTCATTACACTTCGTGGCTGAATGGTGGAAACAACTGTATGGAGAAAGCGAGGGAAAGGATAAAAAAGGCATTTTCCCCGCTTCCGTAGATTTTACCACGGATCTTCATTCTATGGGGCAGTATATTCAGGACGGAAGACGAAGCCTTTTTGAAACGGTGATAAAGGTAGAAAAATCCAACAGCGAAATAACTATGAAAAAGGCTGACAGCGACACCGACGGTCTTAACTATCTTGCCGGAAAAAGCCTTGATTTTATTAATGAGAAAGCTATGGAGGGCACCATTCTGGCTCACAAAAGCGGAGATGTGCCTTCTATATTAATAAAAATGGCAGATAAATCGGCTTATTCTTTAGGCTCTTTGTTTTACTTCTTTGAATTTGCCTGCGGTATAAGCGGATACACATTGGGTGTGAATCCATTTAATCAGCCGGGTGTTGAAGCCTATAAGCAAAATATGTTTGCCCTTTTAGGCAAAAAGGGATATGAAAACATTTTATAACAAATCAGGGATTGGTACACTTAATGATGTACCAATCCCTTAATTTTTTAAATATTATTTTCCGATTACTCTCTTTAATATATCATCAGAAAAATACTGAGTGATTATGGAATTGAAGGAGTTTTTGTCAATGACCTTGCTGTAATCCTTTGCAGCTTTTTTCAGGTTAAGTTCTATCTTAGCCCCGTCCATCACTCTTGCGTATAAAATTTTTAGAATGTTCACCACCGCCAGCTGCATAGCAGAGCCATAGTGCATCGCATCCACTACAGTATTCCACACATCGGCATCAATATTTGATCCCATTCTTATCATCTGTTCGGCTTCCGTCATCGTCATCTTGATTCCCTCCCTTTCAGTATTCACAAGCTATAATTCCGGCTCCGTCGTCACTTGCGATATTGTATTCATCAAATGACCTTATAGGCCAATAGAAAACCGGTATCCCGTAAATATCTCTGCACCAGTTGAGTGCCTTGGCTCTTCTGTCTGAAAACTGACAGGATATAAAATCAGGTGCCGTTATACTGTTGGTCAACAAGTGTCTTTTCAAGAAATTGGCAAGAATATCGTTGCTGATTCCGTTCTTTGTCCTTGCCGACAGCACCTTTCCGAAAATCAGATCCGGTCTTTGCAGAAACCCTTTTTTCAGCAATTTTTCTTCTGAAGTATCAAATATCACCTCTCCGTCATAGTTGTCAAGCAATGCACAAACGGAGTCCAAAATTGTACTTGCACAATGCTTTTTGTACCTCTCTATTCTGATGTAAATGGGGACTTTCCCCGCCACCAATTCAAAGAGCTCACTTAATGTAGGAATATTACATTCCGTATTAAGCAATTTAAAATCTGAGAGCTCGTCATAATTTAAAGACTCTATGTCTATGGATTTTCCAAGCATTTTTGTCACATTATCTCTTGCTATAAGCACCGGAACATTATCCTGTGTCAAAATCAGATTTGTAAAAACACCTTTTTTATTGTCTATAGCCCTTTTAAATGCAGGAATTGAATTTTCCGGAATGTCTTTATTATTATAATAGCCTCTATATGCAAAATCTGTCTGCATAACCTCTTTGATTTTGTCAAATTTGTCTTTCCTCGGCTTAAGCATTTGTCCAAAAGCAAAGATACCCGCTCCGAGCAAAGCCAACTTTACAAAAGTTTTCAAGTGTTTCACCACCCTTTCATATTTTGAAGACTGTTCTATTTTGACGCCTTTTTATTGTTATTTGCCGCTCTGCTGTCATGACAGGTCAGATAGATTATCTGATACTGTTTAGACACCTGCTGCAATAAATCAAGTGCATTATCAAGCTTGCCCTTGTCTAAATTTACAAACGGATCGTCAAGTACAAGAAACGGTTTTTCTTCCTCAAACAATGCGTCAATCAAAGCAAATCTGGCACAGATTCCAAGCAAATCCTTGTATCCGGCACTAAAATATTCCGTAGGCCACTGTGCACCGTAATCAAGTACGCTGACATTAAGATTTATATCCATGGATACACTCTTTTCAAGATCCGCATCCTTGTCCAAAAGCCCCACATATTTTCTGAAGCCCTTCTGCATATCTTCCATATAATGCACCGCAATCTGTTCCTTTGCCTTATCCAGACAATTCATTGCAACGGTCAGATTGTCATATCTGTTTTTAGCCTCTTTTATAAATACTTCCAAGCTGTTGATCTCGTCTTCTATTTCAGGAGATTTGCCCGCATAATTGTTTAATACGTCAATCTGTAAAGACAGCTGATTCTCCTGCTCGTTTATCTTGGCGTATTCCTCATCAAGATTATGCTTTTTGGCTTGAATTTCTGCCAAGGTATGCCCCTCTATCTTGGTGTTTTTAAGCTCCTCATAACGAGATAATTTGTCTCTTATTCTCAAGTATTCGGCTCTGTTTGCCCTTAAGTCTTTTATCTGATTTTCTATTTCACTTATGGAACTCACCTCTCTGTCCGTGTACTCTGAAACGAACTCACGTACGGATTTTTCAATCTCTTCTCTTTCTTGCCTGTACTTATCCTCGTCCTGCTGTCGCATCTTCTCCTGCATCTGGCGTTCCATCTCTTTAAGCTTATACTCTCTGTTGATTAAGAAAGCGTAAACGAACAGAACCACAGCCAATACTATACATGCGGACGCCGGCACGATGTAGCTTAAAAACGCCAATACTATACCGATTATTGCGGCTATCGGTGCCAAAATGAGCAACAGAGTGTTTTTATTCCTTGTGGTGTCTTTTTCGGTTTCTTTGACCGCCATTGTATTTTTTATGGATTCCAAGGTCTGTATTTTTATGTCATTGTCATGATAGACCTTAAGCTGTCTTTCTTTTTCATTAAGTGCCGAATCCGTGGGGATGCTGTCTTTAAATCGGTTCGACAAAACCTCCATACGCAGCTGTTCCTGAGAGCTGAGTTCATAGGGCTTCATTTCCCCTTGAATCGTGAGCAGCTTCGTGGCTATTCTCTCGGACTCATCGCTCTCTTCTTTTATTATAAGCTTTCTTTCGTTTATTTTTTTCTTCTCTGCCGTTTTTTGAAGAGCCTGTTGGTTCTTCTCTCTACATACGAGTCTTTCTTCCTGAAGCTTTGCAAGTCTGTTTTCGGCAAGTGCTATCTTACCGCGACCGCCGGTTTTTATATATTCTTTCCTTGCCCTGTCAAGCTTTTCCTTAGCCGGATCAAAGTGATTCATATCATTTTCACTTTCTATCAGGTTGCCGAGCTTGGTGCTTATACTGTCATTTGAGGATATTTCTATAGCCTGCTGAGGAATAAAGGCGCTCCTTGAATATGCCTCCCTGTCAAGCTTGAATAAATCTTCTCCAAGGTTTTCGGAAAAATCGTGAGATTCAAGATTTGTTTTCTGATCAAAAAGCTTAAATTCATCATCCTTTACACTCTCAGCAAACGTACGCTGAACCCTGTACTGTTTTCCGCCGACTTCAAAGATGATGTAACCGCCATATTTTCCGCCCTGCCACGGCATATATTTACGCCTTTCGTCCTCGTCCAGATTTTTACGTCTTGACGCATCAAGTCCGTAGAGCATAGCCTTGATGAATGCGGCAAATGTGGTCTTGCCCCAGCCGTTAAGCTCAAGAATGGAATTAAAGCCGTCCTCATAAGTATATTTAAACTGATGAAGCTGTCCAAAGTTTTCCACATAACATTCTATTAACTTCATCTTACACCTCCTCGCCGGCAAGAGCCTTAAGTCCCATCTGTATGATGACCTTTTTATCCTCTTCACTGCAATCGTAGCCAAGCACCAATCTTATAAACTCACCCTTTAACGAAATATCGTATCTGTAGTCGTCGGGGTTTATGTCAAGGGTGGTCTTATCCTTTAATTTGAAGGCATAATACTCCTCTTGGAATTTTTGTTCCAAATAGCTTAAATTAAAGTCGGCTTCAATGCTTACCTTGCCGGTTAGAACAATTTCTATCAAATCATCTCTTTTTATTTCTTCAACAGCCACTATAATAGCCGCATTCACATCTGAGGTGGATATCATATTCGAGGCATCTATTTTCAAAGAGTGCAACGTCCTTTTTGCAAAAGGAACGAACTTATGATTTACCCGATTATTATAGGTATCTATAAGAACAAAGCCCTTAACGCCTTTTTCATCATAGCCCCTACCCTCAAGACAGCCCGAATAAACATATTTACCTCTGGCATCAAGCTCATTTTCACTGTAGGAATGATAATGTCCGAGTGCCAGATAATCTATGTTTTTGTTCCTTAAAGCTCCTATATTTATGGTAATATCGTCATTTGTGTATTCACTCTGCGAGCTGACCCCATGTAATACCGCAATATTTATATTATTGCTGTCAAGCACTAATGTATCATATAGATGCAGCTTGTTTTCTTCCGTCATTTCCGCTCCGGTAATAACGACATTGCCGTAGGTATATGTTGTCCAATCATCATTGAACAATTTTAAGTTCTCCGGAATAACATCAAGACTTTTTAATAAGCTGCTCTCGTCGTGATTTCCCCTTAAATATAAAAAATCTATCTTCGGGTAGCTGTTTATGCAGTCTATTAAAATATCTCTGGTATATGCCGATACCTGCCCCTTGTCAAAAAGGTCACCTGCTATCATTATAACCTGCACATCATTTGCATAAGCATATGCCGCCATTTTGGTGAATGTAAGCAACAGCTCATTTCTACGCTCGTTCGCCTGTTGCTTGGTCAGATTTGTAGTCAGTACGGAATCCAGATGTATATCTGCACAATGAATGATTCTCATAGAGCTAAACTCCCCTCCATCTTATTTTATAAATTCAAAAATAAAGCCTTAAGTACAGTTCTCCCTTATTAAAGCTAATTATTT
>CAUUGW010000097.1:0-5907 GCA_963544785.1 uncultured Lachnospiraceae bacterium
AAAGATAGGGGTAAATCTTCGTGTCTAATTTAAAAACAGCGGATTTTGACTATGAGCTTCCCAAAGAGCTGATAGCACAGACCCCTTTAAAGGACAGGGCATCATCAAGACTGCTTATGCTTGACAGAAACAGCGGAGATTTAAAAGATGAAGTTTTTCATAATATTACACGATACTTAAGGTCCGGTGACTGTCTGGTCTTAAATCAGACCAAAGTGATTCCCGCAAGGCTCTATGCGGTGAAAGAGGATACGAAAGCCAAGGTTGAAATTCTGTTGTTAAAGCGATTAAACGACAATGATTTTGAGTGTCTTGTAAAACCGGGTAAAAAATTGAGAAAGGGTGCAAGACTTGATTTTTCAGGTATTGCAAAAGCGGAAATAATTGACGTATTAGAGGACGGAAACAGAATAATTCACTTGGAATATGAAGGCATTTTGGAAGAGGTTTTGGACAAAATAGGAACTATGCCGTTGCCGCCTTATATTACGGAAAAGCTTAATGATAAGAGCAGATATCAGACAGTATACGCAAGCATTTCAGGCTCTGCAGCCGCACCCACCGCAGGTCTTCATTTTACAAAAGAGCTGCTTGATGAGATAAGAGGTATGGGGGTCAGCATTGCCAAGGTGGACTTAAAGGTCGGGCTCGGTACATTCAGACCGGTAAAGGCGGACAATATTGATGAACATATTATGCACAGCGAGGAATACAGCATTACAAAAGAGGCTGCGGATACGGTCAACAGGTGTAAAGAAAACGGCGGCAGAATAATATCGGTCGGAACTACCAGCCTTAGAAGCCTTGAGTCCAATGCCGATGAAGAAGGAAGATTATCCGAATTTAAGGGAGATACCGACATTTTTATTTATCCCGGATACAAATTTAAGGTAATTGATGCTCTGATTACCAATTTCCACCTGCCTAAATCCACCCTTATGATGCTTGTAAGTGCATTGGCGGGAAGAGATAATATAATGAGGGCATATTCTTATGCAATAGAAAATAAGTATCGCTTCTTTTCATTCGGTGATGCTATGTTTATATATTGATTCGGAGGTAATATGGAGTTTTTGGTAGATGCACACACTCACAGTATTGCAAGCGGGCATGCCTACAGTACGATAAGAGAGATGGTTAAGGCGGCAAGTGATATGGGTTTAAAGGCTATTTGCATTACGGAGCATACTCTAAGGCTGCCGGACGCCTGTCATAAGTCCTATTTTTCAAATTTTAAAATATTGCCGAGGGAGATGTGCGGTATTGAGGTGTTTTTCGGTGCTGAGAATAATATAATAGATTATGAGGGCAATGTGGATTTCGAGGTTGATACTGACCCCAAGGTTTTCAGAGGTCTTGATATAAACATCGCCAGTATGCACATGCCTTGGTATCCTCTCGGCACGGTGGAGGAGAACACGAGAGCAGTGGTGGGAGCTATGGATAACCCCTATATAGACATCATAGGGCATCCCGATGACGGAAGAATAGAGCTTGATTATGAAAAACTTGTCAAACACGCAAAGAAAACCGGAAAATTACTTGAAATAAATAATCATTCGCTTGATCCCGTGAGTGTAAGGTATGACGGGGCATATGAAAAATGCAGGACTATTTTGGAGCTTTGCAGAGATTTAGATGTGGAAATCATTACAAATACCGATGCACATGCCGATGTTCAGGTGGGAGATTTCCGTTATGCAAAAAAAGTGCTTGAAGATATGAATTTTCCGGAAAGGCTGATAGTCAACTGTGATTTGGACAGGTTTAAGAGCCATATTAACAGATTCAGAAATGTATTGAAATAATTATAAAGGAAGGATTAAATGGCGGACAGTTTAAAGGTAGATGAAAGAAAGATGGCACTACTTATTGATTGTGACAATATCAGTGCCAAGTATATTGATAAAATATTGGGAGAACTATCCAAGTACGGTAAGGTTACCTATAAAAGAATGTACGGAGATTGGTCGAAACAGGATTTAAAGCCTTGGCTTAAGTCTTCATCAAAATATTCTTTAACTCCTGTTATGCAGCCTGACGATACCCCCGGTAAAAATGCCTCGGATATGGGACTTATAATAGATGCTATGGATATTCTATACTCAAATGAGGTAGAGGGATTCTGTATAGTGTCAAGTGACGGGGATTTTAATAAACTGGCAAAGAGGATAAGAGAGTCCGGAAAGATGGTAATAGGAATGGGAGAGAAAAAGACTCCGGAATCTTTCAGGGCGTCCTGTGAAAGATTTGTTTATCTTGATATTATAGCCAATAATGAGTATTATTCTGAAAATGATAATCTTAAAAATAATATGAGGGATACGGTTCCCGAGGAAAAGACCAATGCCATCACCAAAACCGAAGAGATAGAAAGACAGGTCATTGCAATGATCTTTGATTCCGACGAAAATGAAATGGATTTGGCTGAAATAGGCAACAGGCTCGTTAAAATATATCCCGATTTTGATGTCAGAAATTACAATTACAGTAAGTTATCCACATTTCTTGAGAGTTTTGAAAGTCTTGATATTTATAAAAAATATAATGCGAAATATGCCGCAATGAAAGTGTCTTCTCCTGAAAAAATAAGTGCTACAATCAATGATATTTTCTTGAAAAAAAAAGTTTTAACTATGAATGTCGGCGAGCTTAAAAGACAGCTGCTGTTAATTGATAAAAATTTAGAAATCAGTATTAAAGAAAGCGGTTTCACAAAATTTTCTACATTTCTTGAAAAAACAATAAATTCTGTAAGAGTTGAAAACAATCAGGCAACAATTTTATGTTTAGACGATAAGACGAGGTGAAAAAATTGAATAGAGAACAGTATAGTGAATTATCTATTACGGCATTGAAAGATTTAGCCAAAGACAGAGGATTAAAGGGGCTGTCAATTGCCAGAAAAAACGAGATAATAGACGCTCTGATAGAAAATGATAATCAAAAGCTTGTTCAGGACAAAAGCAGAACCTATAATAATTCCAATAACAAACCTCAATTTAAAATGGACAGGGTAACACTTGAAAACACCATGAAATTACATAATAAGTATTTTGTTCCATATCCCGGTATGGAAACGATTGAGGATTTGGAAAAGCTTGAAAGCGGGAAAATAGCGGAGGGAATTTTAGAAATAATGCCGGAAAAGGATTTCGGCTTTATCAGATGTGATAATTATTTACCGGGAAGCGAAGATGTTTATGTATCCATCTCTTATATAAGAAGATTTAATTTAAAGACGGGGGATATTTTGACCGGAATGACCAAAAAGTCCGCCGATAAATTTAAACCTATATTATATTTAACAAAGGTCAACGGAAGACCTGTTTATGAGGCTATGACCAGACCCTCTTTTGAGGATTTGACCCCTATTTTCCCGAATGAGAGAATTGTACTTGAGATACCGGGAGTGTCACTTGCAATGCGTCTGATAGACCTTATTGCTCCGATAGGAAAGGGGCAGAGAGGAATGATAGTATCTCCTCCGAAAGCCGGAAAAACAACGCTTCTAAAAGAGGTCGCAAAGTCCGTAATAAAGAATAATAAGGAAATTCATCTGATAATATTATTAATTGACGAAAGACCGGAAGAAGTGACCGATATAAAAGATGCCATGTCGGGCAGTAATGTGGAGATAATCTATTCTACATTTGATGAATTGCCTGAAAATCACAGAAGAGTATCGGAAATGGTGCTTGAGAGAGCTAAAAGGCTTGTGGAACACGGAAACGATGTAATGATATTGGTGGACAGTATTACAAGGCTCACAAGGGCATACAATTTACTTGTGCCCACCTCAGGAAGAACATTATCGGGTGGTCTTGACCCCTCCGCCCTATATAAGCCGAAGAGATTTTTCGGGGCGGCAAGGAATATAAAGGGTGGCGGAAGTCTTACAATTTTGGCAACAGCCCTTGTGGATACCGGAAGCAAGATGGACGATGTGGTGTATGAAGAATTTAAGGGTACAGGTAATATGGAGCTGGTTCTTGACAGAAAATTGTCTGAAAGAAGAATTTTCCCCGCTATTGATGTACAGAAGTCAAGCACAAGACGAGAGGATCTTTTGATGAAAGCAAGCGAGCTTGAGGCTGTAAACATAATGCGTAGGGGGCTTAACAGCTCAAGATCCGATGAGTCCGTAGAGGCTATTATAAGCCTGTTAAACAAAACCGTAACCAATAACGAATTCATTGAAAAGGTATGCAAGCAGCGAAGCCTGCTGTAAACGGGATAGAAAAAGTGGCTGTTGTATTAAGAAAAATATCACAAGATATGTTCATTTCTCATGTGGTTCAAAAACAATGTCTTATGTATTTTGTTCTTAATCCGACAGCCGGTTAAGGTTAAGACAGTCGGAATTCTAAAAGCTGTATACTATGGATTAATTCGATTTTTTTAAGTTCGCAAAAACAAATATTTATGATATCTGACACATTTTTTGATTTTCAATTCTTAAAATCATATTTGCATACCTATCAAATTCATCAGAATGTACAATCACTAAGACGGTTTTTTTCCCCTTTAATGAAATTATGTATTCTGTCAATTTTATAGTGGTTTCTTTATCCAAGTTTGAAAATGGTTCATCTAAGATGAACAGATTCGTTTCCTTGGATAGTGTACGCAAAAGATGTAGCTTTTGTCTTTGCCCCAAGCTTAAATTATTTCCTTAATCTTCTATTATTTTATCTTTAAAATCTATATCAAGGACATCAAACAACTCTTCTTTTACAATTCCGTCAAACATATTATCCGAAAGAGTACCGTTAAGGAAAATTATAGGATAGCTTAAGTATGACGAGAATTTCAATGAATTGTCCATTTCTATAAAGCCGTTTATGGAATCGGCTTCGGAAAATCCTGTCAAAAAATTTACAAACATGGATTTTCCTGTGCCGTTAGCCCCTTTTATGACTATCAAATCTTTCTTTTTTATTATGAGCTCATCAATATGAAAAAGTAATTTTTCCTTTTCATCAGAGGTAAAAAAATCTGTATTCTTTATAATTGCCACATCGGAAATGGATTTATAATACTTATCAAAGCCTGATTTTTCCTTTGATAAATTTGCAAATTCCTGTAATCTTTCTAAATGTACCTTATTGGTTGTTTTATGTATCAATATCTCAAAACAACGATTAACCGGATTTTGCATCAAGGATGACAACTGGAATACCAAAATTATAGTGCCTATAGTCAGCCTGCCTTGATAAAACAAAAAGATGGATACACAAAATGTAAAAGCCTGAAATATTTTGGATAATATATCGGGAACGTTTTGAGATAAAATATCAAAAAGTTTGAATTTTTGCATAAAATTTAAAAAGTCATTGCTTTTATCTTTATAGCGACTTATATAAAATGAAGAAACCCCTGCAATATTTATCTCTCTTTTGTTGTCCACAATTCTCTTTGTTTCTGACAGAAAGGCATCCTGTGTCGGTAATCCGCTTTTTTGAAACTCTGCCACTTTCCTGCCCGGTATTCGCACAACAAGATAAAATAACGGTATGTAAGCTAAAAATATCAATCCGAATATGAAACTGACTTTCATAACAAACAATAATATTATAATTACACACAATATGTTAGCCGGCAGCTGAATATTCATATGAGAACAAATATCACCGTAAGTAAATGATGATGAGGTGGTTAAATTCATATAATATCCCGAATCAAATTTTTTGTAGGATTTTTGAGACATATTCAGAAGTCCTGCCATAGTGTTTTGAGAGGATAGAATTGATTTTTTTAATTGAAAAGATAGCGGTAAAAATTGTGAAAATATAACAGATGCCGCACTTGACAGAACGGTCAATACGAAAAATAATAATATCTTGTTCACTTCATAACTCTTATTCATCTGTGATTCGGATAACATATCTAATATATTCGAAAACA
>CAUUGW010000098.1:0-5878 GCA_963544785.1 uncultured Lachnospiraceae bacterium
GCCGTCAACAATAAGATTGACCCCGTTATCGGAAGAGATGACGAGATTAGGAATATTATCAGAATTTTATCGAGGAAGACCAAGAACAACCCCGTTTTAATCGGAGAGCCCGGGGTCGGAAAAACCGCTGCGGTGGAGGGCTTGGCTGAAAGGATAGCCAAGAATGATGTGCCGCTCTCACTTAAGAATAAGAGAATTTTTGCTCTTGATATGGGGGCTTTGGTAGCGGGTGCAAAGTACAGGGGAGAGTTTGAGGAAAGACTTAAGGCTGTGCTTGATGAGATTAAAAGGAGTGACGGGGAGATTATTTTGTTTATTGACGAGCTGCATAATATCGTAGGCGCGGGAAAGACCGACGGGGCTATGGATGCGGGGCAGCTGTTGAAGCCTATGCTTGCCCGTGGAGAGCTGCATTGTATAGGTGCCACCACATTGGACGAGTACAGGACATATATAGAAAAGGATGCCGCACTTGAGCGACGTTTCCAGCCCGTTACGATAAATGAGCCTAATGTAGAGGACACCATTTCAATACTTAGGGGTCTTAAGGAACGCTACGAGATGTTTCACAGGGTGAGGATACATGATTCGGCATTGGTGCAGGCTGCCATTTTGTCGCATAGATATATTTCCGACAGGTTTTTGCCCGACAAGGCTATCGACCTTGTAGATGAAGCCTGTGCCATGGTAAAGACACAGCTTGATTCTATGCCCGATGAGATAGATTCTCTTAAGAGAAAGGTTATGCTGCTTAAAATCGAAGAAACCGCCATCAAGAAAGAAAAGGACGAAAAGAGCCTTAACAGGCTTAAGGAATTAACGGAGGAATTAAAGTTAAAAGAGGACGAATTAAAGGCGGCTCTTGCCAACTGGGAGAATGATAAGGCGAAGATAAATAAGCTTAATGACATAAAAAAGAGGATAGATAATACTAATGTGGAAATTGAAAAGGCAAAGAGGGAGTATGATTTGAATAAAGCCGCCAAGCTGCAGTACGGAGAGTTGCCGGATCTTATGCGTCAGCTTAAAGAAGCGGAAGAAAGGGCAAAAAAAGATGTCAAGATACAAGAAGAGGTGAAAGTTGAGCAAATAGCACAGATTGTGTCAAGGTGGACGGGGATTCCCGTATCAAAGCTCAGTGAGGAGGAAAAGACCAAGATTTTAACCCTTGACAAAAGACTTAATGAAGAGGTGATAGGGCAGGAGGAAGCGGTAAAAAGGGTGGCCGATGCCATTGTAATCTCCAAGGCGGGGATAAAGGACGCTAATAAACCTATAGGTTCGTTTCTGTTCTTAGGCTCTACAGGTGTCGGAAAGACACAGCTTGCCAAGTCCTTATCAAAACAGCTGTTTGATGACGAAAATTCCATGATAAGGATTGATATGAGCGAGTATATGGAGAAGTTTTCCGTATCGAGGCTTATAGGAGCACCTCCGGGATATGTGGGATACGAGGAAGGCGGACAGCTGACGGAGGCTGTAAGAAGAAAGCCCTACAGCGTGGTATTGTTCGATGAGATTGAAAAGGCACACGGTGATGTGTTCAACCTGCTTCTGCAAATACTTGATGACGGCAGGATAACCGATTCGTTAGGCAGAACGGTTGATTTCAAAAATACGGTTCTTATTATGACATCCAATCTGGGCTCCGAATTTTTATTAAACGGTATGGACGATAAGAAAATTTCAAAGGATGCACAGGATAAGGTCTATGACCTGCTTAAGAGGAGTTTTAAGCCGGAGTTCTTAAACAGGATTGACGAGATTATAATGTTCAATCCGCTAAGTAAGGAAGACATTTATTCCATTCTTGATATTCTGTTAAATAACCTTAATTCAAGGCTTGAAAATGCCGGTGTTACCGTGTCTTTAACAGATGCGGCAAAGGATGCTTTAATAAAGGGCGGCTATGATGCCGTATATGGGGCAAGACCCCTTAAACGCTATCTTCAAAGGACCGTGGAAATACTGCTTGCAAGAGAAATACTTGCGAATACCTATGATAATAAAAGGCTGACAGTTGATTATGAGGGTGAAGAATTTATTATAAAACAGGATTTTTAAGATTAAAAAAGCGGCTGTCGCATTAAGAATATATATAGTGATATTTTCTTAATGTGACAGCCTTTATTATTATCAGATTACCAAATATTAAGAAGATGTTGCAACAATAAACTCACTCCGGTAATTCCCGCCCAACAGCAGGCTCCTAAAATTAGGGGTTTTCCTCCGGTTTTGACAAGTTTAACTATGTCACTGTTAAGCCCTATAGCACCCATTGCCATAATTATAAAGAATTTGCTTAAATTTTTTAAAGGCTTGAAAATAGCACCATCTATGCCGTTATTTATGCAAACAGTTGTTATAATTGATGCGATTACGAAGTAGAGAATGAACATAGGAAAGGCTCTGCTAAGCTTAAATGTGTTTTCCGATGCGCCGCCGTTCTTTTTCTTCTTGTTTGCGGTATACAGAGCAAGTACAAGAGTAATAGGTATTATAGCAAGGGTTCTGGTGAGTTTTACAGTCACCGCCTTATTAAGAGTCTCGCTTCCAAGGTTAAACATATTATCCCATGTGGACGCCGCCGCGGTAACCGATGAGGTGTCGTTTATTGCAGTTCCTGCGAAGATTCCGAATGCTTCACCTGAAGCGCCGGACATTCCTATCAGCTGCCCGAACAACGGGAAGATAAGAGCCGCAATTATGTTAAAGAAGAATATCACGGAAATACTTTGAGCTATCTCCTCGTCACCCGCTTCAATAACCGGAGCCGTGGCGGCTATTGCCGACCCGCCGCAGATGGAAGAGCCCACTCCTACAAGAGTAGCCGTGTTACCCTTTATTTTCAAGGCTTTTTGTAATATGAATGCGATTATTAAAGAGGTCAAAATGGTGCAAATGATAATCGGCAATGACTGTTTTCCGGTCTTTAATATCACATTTAAGTTAAGTCCGAAGCCGAGCAGAACGACCGCCGCCTGCAAAACATACTTGGATGTAAAGCCTATGCCGTTTTTGGCATTTTTTTTCTCTTTCCAAAATATTGCGATAATCATACCGATAAGGATTGAAAATACCGGTCCTCCGACTGTAGGCACAGCCTTGCCCAAAAACCATGACGGTGTTGCAATCACCGCACACACCAAAATTCCTAAAATCTTGTTGCTGAAACTTTTCATCAAAAACTCTCTCCTTATTATAATTTAAGCATTTTTTTCTCAAGATTTAATCAAGACCTTGACGATAAGTCAAACTTGGAAAGCAGATTTTCTAAATAATTGGACTGAGCCGCCAATTCTTCCGATGCCGCCGCCTGTTCTTCCGAAGTTGCGGTATTTGACTGAATAACCGATGATATTTGATCCACTCCCACGTTGATTTGAGAGATTGATTCCGACTGAGTGGTTGTGTTCTTTGCAATATCTCTCACCAAAACGTCCACCTGAGCTGTCGACTCTACTATCTGATTTACGGACTCTGCAGTCTTTTGTGCTATTTCAACTCCGTTATTGACTGCCGCGATACTTTCTGCAATCAGAGCTTCCGTATTATTTGCAGCCTCAGCCGATTTGGCTGCCAAGTTTCTTACCTCATCCGCAACCACGGCAAAGCCCTTTCCGGCTTCTCCGGCTCTTGCCGCCTCAACTGCAGCATTGAGAGCAAGTATATTGGTCTGAAATGCAATATCATTGATTGTTTGAATGATTTGGCTGATTTCAGAGCTTCTTTCCGAAATATGCTGCATAGCATCAGACATCCGATTCATCAATTCATTATTGTTATTTACCGCTTCTATAACTGTAGCATTCTGGATAGCGGCATTGTTTGCGGACTTGGCATCATTTTTAATGTGATCTGAAATTTCCGACAAAATAGAGGACAGCTCCTCTATGCTTGATGCCTGCTGTGTAGCGCCCTGCGACAGCCCCTGAGAAGCTGCGGCTATCTGCCCCGATCCATCCTTTATCTGAGTGGATGCGGTTTTTACCTCGCCTAAAATATGTATCAGGCTGTCACGCATCTTTCTTATTGATACACGTATTTCGTAAAAGTCTCCGACATATGCATGCGGAATCTTGCTTCCGACATCAAGGTGCCCCTCAGCCATGCTTGATGTGAGATAGGCAATATCTGTAATGATGTTATTTAAATCTTTTACAATTGTATTTGTGGCTATGGCTAATTGCCCCGATTCATCTGTGGAAATTGCTTTAGGTGAGGGAGTTTTTAAATCTCCTTTTGCCAAAAGCTTTATTCTGTCTACGCATAGATTGATTCTTTTTGCTATCGTATCCGCCACGTGACTTCCTAATAATAAACAAAAGGCAATACAGCCTATTATTGCAAGAATGACAACAATTGTCATAATATTAATGAGTTTTTGCATAGAAGCGGTTTCAGTTGTAACACCCTGTTGTTTAGATTCAAGCATATCGACCCATGCATCAGTAAAATCATCTGCAAGCTTTGAATATTCTTTGTTTTTTAAAGCTCCCTTTATTTCCATTTGAGTTGAGAAATTAATAATACGATTAAATTCCGCATTTCTTGCTTTTCTAAGCTCGTCAATTTTGCCGATAAGAACCTCTTCACCTTCTGTAACTATATGGACTTGAAAATGATTCCTCATTTCATCGTAATTTTTTTCAAGTTCGGCTATTTTATCTTTTAATGTATTTGAAAAATCGTTGTCATGAGAAAAAACGGCATCTCTTAGAGCAATCTCCTCCTCTTGGATACAATCCAGGATTAGGGCTATATTACCCTGTGCCAAGCCGTTGTTTTCCATAAGCTTTTTATGCCCTGAATCTATAATTCTGAGCAGGAACAATGAAATACAGCACAAGATTGTAAATATGACAGCTTCTACGACAATCATAACAATCATCTTGTGCTTCAGTTTCAAATTTCTCAAATTCATAGAGTTATCCTCCGAGTTATATTTTACTAAGATATTTTAATCATTTAAGTGTACGGACTATTATACAATATTTTTTAAAAAGACACAATAAAAAATTAAATAAAACAGCAATAAAATGCAATAAAATGTTTAAATACTATTGCAAAATTGATTTAAAAAAGATATACTAAAGGTCAGTAATGAGCTTCATAATCGGATAGGGGGACATTAGATGCCTAGAGCAGTAAGCTGCGGCGGTGTGGTAATATTCAGAGGGAAAATATTATTACTGTACAAAAACTATTATCAAAGATACGACGGTTGGGTGCTTCCGAAAGGAACTGTCGAAGAAAATGAGGAATACAAGCAGACAGCTGTCAGAGAGGTTCTTGAAGAGAGCGGAGTGCAAGCTGAAATTGTTAAATATGTGGGCAAGAGCGAGTATAGTTTTAATGTAAAGGACAGCATTATATTAAAAGAGGTGCATTGGTATCTTATGAATGCACACAGCTATTACAGCAAGCCTCAAAGAGAGGAATATTTTACGGATTCAGGTTTTTATAAATTTCATGAGGCATACCATTTATTAAAGTTTGCGAATGAAAGACAGATATTAGAGGTTGCATACGACGAATATATGAAACTTAGAAAGCTTAACAAGTGGCAAATGGATAATATATGATTATTTTAAATACGGGTCTTTCTATAATTCTATGGATTTTATCAGGAATAGCGGGGCTTTTGGTTTTGTTGCTTGTTTGTCCTGTATTATACGACATAAGCCTTGACTGTAGGGAATTGTCATATGATAAAATAGACGGACGGTTCAGAGTAAGAATTATGTTTTTTGTCCTGACCTTTTGTTTTATTAAAAAGGAGAATAAGGATGAAAAATATATCAGGTTTTTGTTTTTAAAGCTTCTTTTGCCTGAAAAAGTAGAGAATATTAAAGATAATTCCGATTCAAAAGAGTCT